>JBKJYI010000276.1:0-4951 GCA_046715855.1 Phycisphaerae bacterium | reverse complement strand
TTCGAAAGGCCTCGACGCATTGTGCACGAATTAAAGCCTGGCGCTAGGGCGCGCAATTATTTAGTGGGATTGGTATGAGTCCACCTGAGGAAAACCAAGGCACAACCTGGACGCACACCAAATGTAGAGTGTAGTGTCACACCGCAGAGCTCCAAAACGAAGTGATGCGATTGCATGAGCGAAGACATGCGATTTCTCGCCTCATTTCCGCACGCGAGGTCGAAAACTACGCAACGGCCAATCCCTTCGGTGCATGGGAAGGGCGGTCAAAGAGAAATACGACCACGGCATCAACCAACATCAAGGCGGCCAGCGTCAGAAGAATCAATGCCACCCAGGCCACGCTGCTGCCGCCCGCGCCGTGAACGCTGAACTCAGTTCTCGCCATGCGGGCCAGGGCCCATGTGCTCATCGCGTACATCCAGACCGTCGGAACTCCGGTCACGGCCAAGAGAGCCCACGAACGCCGCGTGCGCCAGAGCCAAACGGTGACACCCAGAAGGGTCAGCGCGGCGAGAAGCTGATTGCTGGCGCCGAAAATATTCCAGAAAACCAGCCAGACGGGCATTGGATTTCCCGACGGGTCCACGTTCTGGTGCAGCAAGAAGGGCAGCGGGGCGCCAGCCGTCAGAATTGCCGCGAAAGCGCGCCCGCTGCGAGCGCGCCACCCGGTCAATTCCTCGATGATGTAGCGACCAAGCCGCGTGCAAACGTCCAGCGTGTCGTAAACAAATGTCGTGAAGGCCATCAAGGCAAAGGACACCGCGAAGGTCGCGGGGACGTGCAAAACCTCCAGGAAACTACCAATGCCCAGCGCATACAAAAGGTTCGGCTTGGGATTGCCCGGCCCGGTCACATAACGTGAGTCTCCGGCTAGCCGCATGACGCAGGCCAGCGAAATCACCGCCACCATGCCTTCCAGCAGCATGGCCCCGTAACCGATCGCCCTGGCATCGGTCTCGCGGCGAAGTTGCTTCGAGGTCGTTCCCGACGCAATGATGGCGTGAAAGCCGGAGCAGGCCCCGCAGGCGATGATGATGAACAGCATCGGAAAAAGCGGTTGACCTTTTTCTGTTACCCATCCCTTGAATGCGGGATACTGTGCCCGGTCGCCGCTCAAGATCAATCCGAGGGCTCCGCCAACCAGCGTGAGGGCCAGGAAGTATCCGCCAAGATGCCCGCGCGGTTGCAGGAGAGCCCACACCGGCAGGAGCGAAGCCACGAAACAATAGCCCAGGATCAGCACATTCCACGTGCGGTGGGCCTGCGATTGACTCACGCCCAGGGCGGCTTCGAGGTCCAACGGAATGTGTTGCCCCGCCCAGATCGCTACGCCCAGCAAAGGCAGAAAAACCATAGTGGCCACCCCGATGGGGATTTTTGCGAAGCGAATCAGCAATCCCATTGCAACCGGCAATAACAGATAGAGAAGCGAGGAAGTGGCGATGCCCCCGCCCGAAATCGGCTGCCCGTTTTCCAGAGAGATGATTCCGACAAAAGATGCGGCGGTGATATCGGTGAACGCAACGATGATGTAATCGAGCGCCAGCCATACGAATACAAGAAACAGCACGAACGATCGGCGGCTCATGTGCTCACGGATGACTTCCGCGATGGAGCGGGCGCGGTGCCGGATCGACGCGGTCAGCGCGGTCATATCGTGCACGCCGCCAACCAAGATGGAACCAACCACGATCCAGATCAGCGCCGGCAGCCACCCGAACATGGCCCCGGCGAGGATCGGCCCCACGATTGGTCCGGCTGCCGCAATTGCGGAAAAATGCTGGCTGAGCAGCGACCGCTTCTCTAACGGCATGTAGTCGAGGTCGTCACGCAATTCGACAGCAGGCGTCGGCGCATGAGGGTCGAGGCGCAGGGCCTTTGTGAGCCAGGAGCCGTAGAAACGATAGGCGAGTAAGAACAAGACCGCCGATGCAACCAAGATGGAAACCAAGCTCAAGCAGAAGCCTCCGGAACCCTTGCGAGTTTATACGAATTCAGGGCTGTTTTCGAGCAACTCGAAGTAGTCAGGGAAGATCGCTATAATGAAGGAATGCAATATCAGGACATTCATGTTGCCTTGCACAAACTCCCCTTCGAGCCGTTTCGCATTCAGCAGAGCAATGGCCAGGTGCATGAGATCCGTCATCACGACTTGGCCTGGGCAACTCGGCGTTCGGTGCTCATCGGCTCCCCTCGGGCGATGATGAAGTCCCTGACCGTTTTATCCAGTGCGACCTGCTCCATGTCGTAGCCATTCAACCTTTGGATGCGAAAGGAACCACCAAGAGCCGAAATGGCCATGGAAAACCGGGAAGCTAGTCCCGCGACTGCAACTACGCCACGCTAAATTAGAACGGCCAGAAGTACGGGATCAATGAAACCGACACCGCGCCCATGAGCAAATCCAGCGGAATACCCATGCGTGCGAAATCCGAAAGCCGGTATCCGCCCGGACCGTACACCATCAAGTGCGTTTGATAGCCCAGCGGAGTAGCAAAGCCGAACGACGCCGCGAACATCACTGCCATGACGAACGGCATGAAATCCGCATTCAGCGCCGCCCCTGTCGCCAGCGCGATGGGAAACATGAGCACTGCGGCCGCGTTGTTGCTCAGCACTTCGGTGCAGACGATCGTTAATAGATAAATGACGGCCAGCGCCGCCCAGCGATTTGTCCCGGCCACACTTAACATCGATTCCGCGATGATCTTCGCCGCCCCGGTTTTTTCCATCGCCAGCCCCAATCCGAACGAAGCCGCGATCGCTACGAGCACCTGCCAGTCCACACTCTGCCGAGCTGCGGTTGAGGTGCAGCACCGTGTCATGATCATGAGCCCGGCCGCCAGCATCGCCGCATGGATCATTTCCAGTTTCCCGGTTCCTGCGGCGATGACCATACCCAGGAAAATGGCCCCGGCCACCCACGCACGCTCATGTCGAGGGGGCGTGTAGCCTTCGACGCGGCTGACCAGATAAAAATCGCGGGAGTAACGATGTTGATCGAAGAACTCCGGATGCGTTTCGAGCAAGAGGGTATCGCCGGGCTTGAGCACGATATCGCCGATTTTCATGTGGATGCGCTCGCCGTTTCGCGACACGGCAATGATCGCGGCGTTGTATCGGGTGCGAAAGCGGCCCTCACGAACCGTCTTTCCCACCATGGTGCAGGAGTCCGAAACGACCGCCTCCAGCAGCGAACGCCGGGCGCGCGGCGCGTCGAGCTTGAACACCTGGTTGGTGGCCGGCTTGAGCCCGCGAATCTTCTGCAACTCAACCACGGACTCTACGATCCCCACGAATACCAGCCGGTCATTGGCCCGGAGCCGCTCATGAGGACCCACCGCCGCGAGAATGTCCCCTTCGCGGTCGATTTCCATCAGGTACATGCCGGGCAACTGCCGAAGTCCGGCGGCCTCGATGCTTTGTCCAACCAGCGGGCTGCCCTCATCAACCAACATCTCGACGGTGTATTCCTTGGGGTCTTCATAGTCCCTGGAGGCCGCACGGCGGTCGGGCAATAACTTGCGGCTAACCAGCATGATGTATGCAATCCCAATCACCGCGCAGGGCAGGCCGACCACGCTCAGATCAAAGAGTTGCAATTCGATTTGGGCATCAGGAAGTTTGCGTAACAGTCCGTACACCACCAGGTTGGTGCTGGTTCCGATCAACGTGCAACACCCGCCCAGAATCGCGGCGTAACTTAGCGGCAGCATCAATTTGGAGGGTGAAATGTGATATCGTTTGGCCCAGTCCGTCGTCACGGGAAGACAAACCGCTACCAGCGGGGTGTTGTTAACGAATGCGCTCATGGCAGTCACGGGCGCCATCAGGCGGAATTGGGCGTGGGCAACGGATCGGGGTCTGCCCAAAAGTTTATGAGCGGCTACCGAAATGACGCCTGTCTCGCGCAGACCGGCTGCAACGACGTACAAAACTCCGACGGTAATCACGCCTTCATTAGCTAGTCCTGAAAACGCTTCCTGGGGACTCAAAATACCCACCAACATCAACAGCGTGACCACGCCAACGAAAATGAGGTCAGGAGCGGCACGAGTGAATCCGAGCAGCGTCAGGACCATCAAAACTGAAGCGATCGTCGTCCAGGCCTGCCAGGTCATGGAACCTCACATCAGCGTGACTTACCCGCCGCCGCTGGAGGGCGGAGGAGTTTCAATTTGGATCAGCACGGCATTGAATCTTCGTTGACCGTCTTGCTTGACGGAACGGACCTGACCGTTGACTTGCACACCATCCTGAATGTCTTGAAACGAGGCAGTTGTGCCATTTTTTTCGATGCGCGTCTCGGGGGTTACAAAGGCTAATCCGACGATCTCCTTGTTTTGTTTGTCGCTGAAAAAGCGGACCGTCAGCTCGCCTGCGGAATCGGAGGTTCGGCGTACTTTTTCTACCCGGCCTCTGAGCGTGATCAGTTCCTCTGACTCCTTCTTGCTGCAGCCTGGTATAAGGGTAAGCCCCAGCGCGACCCAGGTCAGCAAGCAGTCTGGTTTTTGCATCACAAACCCTTTACGGCTCATGGCTTTCTCCACCCTAAGTATCACGGGACAGTTGCGGAATGTACCCGTGCGCCGGGCTGGGAGCAATTCAATCAGTTAGCGGTTTAACGGTCACCGAGCTCGATTTTGCATGATAAGCCGCCTTCCAAATTGACCGGCTATTAGCCACGCCATATATTTCCTTGTGCAGCGCAAACTCGGCAGGTCCGATCACACTGGTACTGACTTTGCTGTTCGACTCCGTCTTCCTCTTCCTGTACCTGAACCACTCGATGAAACACCGGCCTTCTGCTTTGGGATTTTTGCTTTTGTAACGCGGGGTCACTATTTAATAGTAAGCTTTGACGGATAATTGATTCAGAAGGGCGGAAGCGAAAGTTCGCGTACGGAAGCCGGCAAATGTCGATTGAAATACCCAATTACCGCATCAT
>JBKJYI010000275.1:0-9594 GCA_046715855.1 Phycisphaerae bacterium | reverse complement strand
GAGGTGGCGCGGGCGGAGCTGGCCCATCTCAAAAATCCATTTGCGCCCGCGAATATCTGGCACTGGCTGGTGAATCATGCACCGAAAATCGGCGCCACGATTCTCGCTGCGATTGTGTTGCTTTGGTTTATCCAGGTGATGGAGCACCGCATGGTGCGGCTCATCACGCGGCACGGCGTGGCCGGCACGCAGGAAGACCGGGAAAGCCGGGCCCGTACGCTGGCCGGGGTGCTGCAAAATGCATTTACGGTGATCGTCGTGGTTGGGGCGCTGCTGATCATCATTGCGGAATCAGGATTCAACATCGCGGCGCTGCTGGGAGCCACGGCGGTCATTGGGTTGGCGGTGGCCTTCGGGGCGCAGAATCTCATTCGCGACTATTTTTACGGGTTCATGATTCTTATGGAGAATCAGTACCTGGTGAACGATGTCGTGCGGTTGGGCTCGGTTTCGGGGCAGGTGGAACGCATCACGCTGCGAATCACGGTGCTGCGCGATTTGCGCGGCACAGTTCACTTCGTTCCGCACGGGCAGATCACGACGGTGAGCAACCTGACGCGCGGCTGGGCTCGCGTCGTTTTGGACGTGGGAGTGGCCTACAAGGAAGACGTGGATCGGGTGATGAAAGTGCTGGCGGATCTCGGCAAAGAAATGCGCCGCGACCAGGCCTATCGTGACCTGATTCTTGATGAGCCGGAAATCAGCGGAGTTGACGCCTTGAAGGACTCGGCAGTGGTGGTGCGGCTTCTGATCAAGACCCGGCCGCTCAAGCAGTGGGCCATCAAGCGCGAGATGCTCCGCCGCATCAAGAACAAGTTCAACGAAGTGGGAATCGAAATCCCCTTCCCGCATCAAGTGGTCTACAACCGGTTCGACGCAGACGCACAGGAGCAGGCCCGCCTTCTGGCTTCGCCCCCGCCGGAGGAGGCCGAAGAATGGTCCACGCCCCGCTCCGCAGCGAGTTAAGAACCGCGACTATTGATGCTGGATATTGAGTATCGGGTGGCGTCGGTCAAGAATCAGTGGCGCCATGAACCGGCAAGTCCATGCCGGCGCCCGATACGCCCGGGCCTAGGCATGCCACCCCGCCAAAGCAATTTATACAAACTGCCTTATTTCGCGTCGGAGTTCCACATGTCGTGAGCGGCCTTCCAACTGCCGTCTTTTTGCAGCTTCCATACGCAGAGGGTTTTGCCCTTCTCCGTCACCGGCTTGCCATCGGGGCCCTTGAAGGACAGCTCGTAGGTACCTGCGGTAAAACCGATATCGCCGCTCTTGGAAACTTCGGAATGCTTCGCCTTCCAGGAAATTGACGCCGTTGGAATAGCAAAGAGGGCTCCCCAGACCTTCTTCGCCCCCTCGCGCCCGATGGCGACGGGATGGTTGGGCGGATAGATGATGGCATCTTCTGCGTAGAACGAAATGAGACCCTCCAAATCCTTTTTTTCCGCCGTCTTTGACCAGTCATCATCGAGCTTGGCAAGCAATTTGCCGGCATCGGCCTCGGGTCCGGCCACAGTGCGCATACTTAAGCCGCCGAGAATCGCCGCGATTCCGAGAACAAGAAAACAGCTCTTTTTCATAGCTATACCGCTTTCCTAAGCAACCAAATGTCGGGTCGATGGCCCGACCTACGAATCTACAATTCCTTAGACCTACAATTCCTTAGTTCGCGCCTGACCGAAGTTCCCTTTTATGGAGTGCGGCGGACAGGAGTCGCACCTTCTGGATCCTCCGGCATCGTTCGACGGGCTTCTGCGCCGCCAGCGGCAATGGTGCCGATGGGCACGATATAAATGTCTACGCGGCGATTCTGCGAAGCGCCGGATTCGCTGGAGTTTTCCGCGATGGGGCGGAACTCAGCACAGCCCACGACGGCGACGCGGTTTGGTGCATAGCCAAACTTCTGGATGGCGTTGCTCACCGCGATGGAGCGGTGTGAGGAAAGGGGCCAGTTGGTGGGATGTTTTTCCTTGGTGGTGGACTTTTGAATGGGCTTGTTATCGGTGTGGCCTATGACCACGACTTCGAAGTCGGCGGCGGCAGCGGACTTCAAAATGTTCACGAAGCTTTGCAGGGCGGCCATGGAGGATTCCTTGACCACGTCGCTGCCCAGCGGGAAGAGCAGGTCGCCCGCCCACTTCACGGTTCCGCGGGCGGGGTCGTAAACAACCTGGTTGGGATATTGCTCGGCGAAAGCCCTGAGCGCCGTATCCAGCGCTGCAGGAAGCTTGGGAATGTTGATGCTGGAGAGCGGACGATTAGCGAGGCCTTCGAGCTGGCCTACCGCGTTGCGGCGCATTTCGTCCAGCAGATCGTTTTCGCCGCGGAGATTGGCCAGCAGTTCGTTCTTGGTTTGCAACTCTCTCGTGCAGGAATCAACCCGGGTGCGAAGCGAGTCGTTGACGTGACGCTCGTCGAGGAGTTCCTGCGCGACCGACTCCTTCTCCGCGGTTACGTTGCGATGCGCCGCGTTGAGCCGGTTGTACTTGTCGAGCGAGACGCAACCGCTCGAAGTGGCCATCAAAAATGCAGAACCGACGCCCAGAACCAAGAAACCGCCCCGCATGTGTCGCCTCCTTACGCTGCCCTGTTTGCCCAAACTCAACGGTGAGGCCGACAAGCTTAATACGGGCACGGGGCGACTGCAACCGCAATTTTCGCCCGATTCGACAATTCCCAAGAGCTACGTGCAGGGGAATCCGCAGATTGCGCAGATTTACATAGATTCGGTTGTAGCGTCTTTAGCGGCAAGATGGGCGATCACTTTGAGTTCGATGGTGATGGGTGTGGGGAGCGCGGTGACTTCCACGGTGGTTCGGGTGGGGTTGGGGTTGCCGGGGCCCGCGAAGGCTTCGGCGTAGAGGCGGTTGAATGTGGGAAAGTCATCCTTCATGTGAGTCAGAAACACGGTGACGTCGGCAATGTCAGTCCACTTCGCGCCGGCGTCTTCGAGGATTGTGCGAACATTTTCAAAAACGCTGCGGCACTGCGCGGCAATGTCGTGGGCGAAGATCTTGCCGGTCGCGTCCAGCGTCAAGCCGGGAATTTCTTTGCTGCCGCGCTTCCGGGGCCCAATGCCGGAGAGAAATAGGAAGTCCCCCGCGCGTTTGCCGTGCGGGTAGGCGCCGACGGGTTCGGGTGCACGACTGCTGATCACACTGTCGGCCATAGCTGCCCTTTTACTAAGACTCTTGACTGTCGCGCTCCGCGAGACTTGGTTCTGTGATTTTCGATTGCAGATTCTTGCGGACAGCTTCGTCCACCCGTCGGAGGAATTCGTCGGCACGTTGTTTTGATTGATACTCTGAGCGGGATTTATCGGAAAGACGGCGCTGGCCTTTGATGGTCGAGTTTTGAAGGCAATCGGCCCAGCCACAAATTTGACGAGAGCATGACTCCGATTGAGATATCAAATTTGAGATTTGAGATTTCAAATTAAAGAACTTCGGTAGGGATTCGGCAAACCTCAGCATAGATCGAACTTCACCGGCAGAGCCACGAGCGATATACAAGAACGAAAGCAGTTCCGCCGTCGTGCCGCGCTCAAATCCTTCTGCAATATTATTCGAGATTGAAAGTGATGCACGACGAAACTGGTTGCACAAGTCACCGGTTGCACGAAAGCATGGGTCCTCCGTAAACGAGTAGACGCCACTCGCCAAGTCGATCGCGGTCTGCCAAACCGGGAGTTGTTCAAATCGTTCATATTTCATGGATATATCGTCATGTTTTTACGCACACGTTTTTCGGTTCGGTGAAGAAACGGAGGGCTTCCAGGCCGCCTTCGCGGCCTACGCCGCTGGACTTCATGCCGCCTAAGGGGACGCGGAGGTCGCGGACCAGCCAGCAGTTGATCCAGACTGTGCCGGATTCAAGGCGCTCGGCCACACGGTGGGCGCGCGTAATGTCCCTGGTCCAGAGCGTGGCGGACAGGCCGTACTGCGTGGCGTTGGCGCATTCCACGACTTCGTCCTCGGTGTCGAAGGGTGTCACGGTGACGACTGGGCCGAAGATTTCTTCGCAATTTACGCGGCAGTTCTGACCTACGCCGGTGATGATGGTGGGCTCGATGAAGAATCCATCGCGGCAGCGCGGGGAATCGACTTCGGCGCGACCTCCGCCGCATAGGATTGTGCCGCCCTCATCACGAGCCAGTTGCAAGTAGGAGTGAATTTTTTCCATGTGGCCCTTCGAAGCGACCGCCCCCTGCTGGGTTTGCGGGTCGAGAGGATCGCCCACTCGCAGCTTGCGCGTCTCGGCGACAAAGCGTTCGAGGAAGCGATCGAACGCCGGGCGTTCGACGTAGATCCGCGAACCGGAAAGGCAGACCTGACCCTGATTCGAGAAGGAGGATTTCAGGCTTTCACGGATGGCCTCGTCCAAGTCGGCGTCGGCGAAAATGATGTTGGGATTCTTGCCCCCCAGTTCCAAGGCGATTTTTTTGAACATGGGCGCGGCGGTCCGGGCGATTTCCGCGCCGGTGGTCGTGCCGCCGGTGAATGACAATGTCCGCACCTTTGGATGCCTCACAAGCGCAGCCCCCGCCGTCACGCCTCGGCCTTGCACGATGTTGAGGACGCCGGGAGGTAGTCCCGCCTGCTGGCATAATTCGCCGAGCAGGTACGCGGTCATCGGCGTGATCTCTGAGGGCTTGGCCACCGCGGTGTTACCGCATGCCAGCGCCGGGGCGATTTTCCAGGTCAACAAGTAAAGCGGCAAATTCCACGGCGAAATCAGCCCGCAAACGCCGCGCGGTTGGCGCAGCGTGTAATTCAGTGCAACGCCCTCGGTCACATGGGCTTCAGAAGAAAAATGAAGAATCGCGGTGGCGAAAAATCGGAAGTTTGCGGCGGCCCGGGGGATGTCCAGTGAGCGGGAAAGCGAGATAGGTTTCCCATTGTCGATCGTCTCTGCCTGGGCCAATGACTCCAGGTTTTCTTCGATGAGGTCTGCGAGCCGCAGCAAAACCTTGGAGCGTTTGTCGGCTGGCGTTCGCGACCAGGCTGGAAATGCCGCTTGCGCTGCGGCCACAGCCGCCTCTACGTCCTGCTCGTTGCTGTCAGCGACCTGGGAATAGACTTTCCCTGTTGCAGGTTCGACGTTGTCCAGCCACGAGGCGGTCCGCGGTTTTGCAAATTCACCGGCTATGAAGTTTTTGATTTGCACGTTCAATACTTGCGATCAAAAGCATTTGGAAAATTCGGAGCACCATTGCACCTCCGACCGCTCCTAACGGGCGCGGCTCTGATTTGGTTCATTGCACAGCGGTACGGCCTCCGTCTACCGGTAGGTTGACACCGGTTACATAGGAGGCAGCCGGACTGGCCAGGAAGGCGACGACCGCACCAATTTCGGAGGGATCAGCGAGGCGGCCCATCGGAATGGCCTCCACCGTCTGGCGTTCGATCTCGTCTGCGGTCTTGCCGGCCTTTGCCGCCTTTGCGTCGAACAAGGTACGCAGGCGAGCCGTGGCGGTGTATCCGGGCAGCACGTTGTTCACGGTAATGCCTAGCGGGGCGAGTTCGCCGGCCAGCGTGCGCGCCCATTGGGCGACGGCGCCGCGCGTAGTATTGGAGACCCCCAGGCCTTTGATCGGAGCGACAACCGACGTTGAGATAATATTCACGATGCGGCCGTAACCGACGGCCTTCATTCCGGGCAGAACCGCCTGGACTAAAAGTTGATTGCAAACGACGTGGTCTGAAATGGCCTTGAGAAATTGCTCCGGAGTTGCCTCAATCAGCGCACCGTGCGGTGGGCCCCCGGTGTTGTTCACCAAAATGTGAACCGGCCCGCGATTTTGAACATGCCGGGCGACCCGTTCACGAAGTAGAGGCGGGTCGCTGAAGTCCACGGCCAGGAGGTCATGCTTTTGTCCCGCTGGTGAATCGAGCTTTGCAACCACGTCCGCCAAGGCGTTTTCGTCACGGGCCATGACCGTGACGGAAGCACCGAGTCTGGCAAGCTCGACGGCGCAAGCTCGCCCGATCCCCTGCGAGCCGCCGCCGACGAGGGCTTTTTTACCTGCCAATGCATCTGCCATGGGTAGCTTCTCCGTGAAAAAATCCTAGACGCGGCGACTCGGAGCCGCAAGGCGGCTTTTGCACTCCACTGCCGGTGAACTGTTTATCATCGCCTGTCGATCCAATTCTTGACTCGCTTGGCACTACTGTTATGGTTGCACTCGCGGGGTCATAGGCGAAGAAAACAGATCAAACTTTTGTCCGGTTCAAGGAGAACACCATGGCGCACGAACTTCCTCCGCTTCCGTATCCGAACAATGCACTGGAGCCGCACATCGATGCCAAGACGATGGAAATCCATCACGACAAGCATCATGGCACCTATGTAACCAAGCTCAATGAGGCATTGGACAAGCATCCTGAATTGAAATCCAAGACGGTCGAGGAACTTCTGACCGGCATTAACTCCATCCCCGACGATATCCGGACGGCGGTGCGAAATCATGGCGGCGGGCATCTCAACCATTCCATTTTCTGGAATAACCTGAGCCCCAAGGGTGGCGGTCAGCCCAGTGGTGCTCTTGCGGATGCAATCCAGTCTTCTTTTGGAAGTTTTGACGATTTCAAGAAGAAGTTTTCCGACGCCGCCGCAGGACGATTTGGGAGCGGCTGGGCCTGGCTGTGTGCGGACAAGTCCGGCAAGCTCACGATCAAGGATTTTCCGAATCAAGACAGTCCGTTGATGGAAGGTCTGCGTCCGATTTTGGGTCTGGATGTGTGGGAACACGCCTACTACCTGAAATTTCAGAATCGCCGGCCTGAATACATTGCGACGTTCTGGAATGTGGTTAATTGGGCTGATGCCGCTCAGCGTCTGGCGTCCAAACGTTGACCGAGAGCCGTGGCTTCCTGGATTGGGCCCCGTAAATAAGGCGTGGGTGAACTGTTTCCGAAAAAAGCCGCTCTCAGTCGCTTATTCCCTATAATGAACTGTTTCGCGTCAACCGATGAGATCGGTGCGAATCAGTGTATCAGCTAAACTTCCCCGGCGAGAGGATCACGCCGGCCCACGTGCCTCTTTTAAAGAGTCGGTGACTGTATGCAGGCAGATGCTGGATCAACGCCCCGCCGGAAGCATAGCACCTGCACCCCGCATGGAGCGAACCTTAGACAGCTGATGGTCCTCGGGCTGCTGGCCGGCGGAGCCATCGCAAGGGGACATGAGACGGATCAGTATTCGGTTCCGACCGGACAGCAGTTTGCCGATCTGCGATTCTGGTTTTCCGAGTACATGTACGACATGCTTGCCGGGGCCGTTGACGCTACCAATCAGAAGATCGCCCGCACGCTTCGCGACGGCCAGCCGACTGCGGCCACGGCGAAGGCGCAATCTCCCGATGAGCTGGCATGGGCACTTTTGCTCGAGTTTCCGCCGGTAATTCACTACGTCGAAACACTCGAGGGACAGTTGAGAAGCTCGAAATTACGCTCGCGCTATCCGGGCTTAGTGGTCAGTTACCGACCTCCAGCATGGATTTACCACCATCCGCTGCTTTTGCTCGACCCCACCAAGTTGTCACGCCTTGGCCGCACTTCCACGCTGATGGTGAACGGTTCCTACTTCGGCACGGACAAGGTCGTTCACTTCGTGCACATGGGATATCTTTATTACCGCACTTATCGTCAAAGCCAGACCAAGGGGCTATCTAACGAAGAGGCAACGCGCAAAGCGGTCAACGAGGGCGCAGGCAGCGGCATCATTTCCGAGAACAATCTGCTGGGCTATCTGCCCACCGGAGTGATCTCGAACGGCGACAAAGCGGCTGATTATGTGGGCATGAAGATGTATCTGAATCTCACGGACCCTGTGATGCTCAAGGGGTCGATGCGTCCTCCGCTGTTGATTCGAGATGGCGAGTTTTACAAGTTTAACGCGCATGTTCGCCGCAACACGGACTTTTTTAACGTCTTCGTCAGTGACCATTGGAACGAAGCGTTCAATCCCAATACTTATGGCCCTCTACAGGGGCCGTTGGTGTTGGAGGAAGTGCGAAAGCGGTGCCCTGACGTCCTGGCATTTTACCGCGATGAGAACGGGCGATCTTATTCCAAGGCCGACTTCCGGCGGATCGCGGAGGAACTTACCACGTACTACGGCGAAGACTATGGTTTTGAGGGCAATCTCGATGACATGGTCAGCATCATGACGGCGTGCTTTGAGGGCGAGTCTGAAACGACCACCTTCGCACAACCTCGGGAACTTGCAGGCGAACGCGACTCGCTTCAGCGAACGCGGCTTTGGCGCGCGGCGCGGGCTGGCCGGCTGCAAGAGGTTGAGTCGCTGGTTCGAACCGAACAACTGAATTCAGCCGACGTGGACGGCGAGACTCCGCTTCATGCCGCTGTTCGAGCCGGCGACCTGACAGTGATCCGGGCGATCCTGCGCGCGGGGGCGGGGCAAAGCCCGGCTAACAAGCACGGGGTTACTCCGCTGCACCTCGCGGCACAAAATGACGCGCAGGGGATTGTGGAGGCGCTTATTGCCACCGGCGGGAACGTGGAGGCTCGGGACGAGTTCGGCTGCACGCCACTCCACGACGCGACGCGGCGGGCGTCAGCGTCCGTGGTTTCGTTGTTGTTAAGGTCTGGCGCAAAGCCACAGGCAGCGGATCATTTTGGAACCACGCCACTTCATCGAGCGGCCCGGATGGGGCGTATTGACCTGATGAAACTTTTGCTTTCGGCGGGCGCGAGCCCAACGGCAAGGAATTCGTTAGGCAAAACACCTATCGACGAAGCCAGGAGCAGCCGCAACCAGGAGGCGGTCGCGCTGCTGAAAGGTGCGGCCGAGCACAGCAATCAGGCAGCTAATCGGCCGATGGAAAACAGAGTCCTGGTTTCGTCTCCCAACCCTTGATCCAACGGGGGGTAATCGCATGCACCGAATCCTGCTTTTGGCGATTTTTTTCTGTCTGAGCGGATGCACCACGAGTCAGCCCATCAAGGCCTGGCAGGAACGGCTTACCGATTACACTATGAAAGAAGGAGGCGGCGACCTTTCTATACTGCGAGAATCGGCCGAGCTTCGTTCCAGCGATTCGGTCCGGCCGGCACAAATCCGATTCGACCATAATGACATAGCGTCCACGAGCATGGGGCCGCTTGGCCGGAAGCAGGATGCTCACGGGGTTCTCGTCGGCCAGCACGCCGAAGGCGGCAACCCGGCCTTTTTCTTTCTGGTCGGGATCATGGATCGTTCCTCCAGCGGGCGCGGGGCGAAAATCGAGGATATTCGGCTCATGTCATGCAGGATCAAGGACGGTCGGCACCACTGGAAGACCAGCGACCCCGATTCGGAGGCGCTGAACAAATATGTCGCGGCGAGGATCAATCATCCCGAAGGCGACAAAATGGATGGCGTCAATGTCTCCTTCCCCGGAGTTGATGATAATTTTCAGTTCGAGCTGCGCGACGGACACGCCGAGGCCACCGACGTACGCTCCGGGGCGGTTTGGCGCATCCGGCTCAATTGAAGGCTTCCCGTTTGCGTATATCATCCGCGCGTGACCGCCGACCCCATCTGGAACGATAGGCTGCTGCAAGCTCCGCATGAAGTCGCGGACAAGGC
>JBKJYI010000274.1:0-3385 GCA_046715855.1 Phycisphaerae bacterium | reverse complement strand
TTTCCCGCCTGGTGCGCGACTATGTCGCGCAGCGCCAGCCGCATCTGCCTCAGCGGCTGAAAATGGCCGCCTGGGGCGACACCTCGGTGGATATCACCAGCCGCACGCAGATGCTCATCAATGACGGTTTGTTCGGGCTCGTCGCCTTGTTCTTCACCCTCGGGGCCTTCATGGGACTGCGTTACGCCTTCTGGGTTTGCGCCGACATACCCATGTGCTTCGCCGGCGCATTCATCGTGATGTGGTACTTCGATCAAAGCTTCAACATGATCACGCTCTTCGCCTTGATCATGGTGGGGGGCATCATCGTCGACGATTCGCTGGTCATCGCCGAGAGCGTACACCTTCGGACCAAGGCGGGCGACACTCCGATGCAGGCCGCGATCGAAGGGACCTACCGCATGGGCGGTCCGGTGATCGGCGCGACCTGCATGACCATCACCATGTTCATTCCCCTGCTGTTCGTGTCGGGCGTGATGGGCAAATTCATTTACCCCGTGCCGATCGTGATCATCGCCGTGCTGTGCGTGTCGTTGATTGAAGCGTTTTGCATCCTTCCCTCACATCTTTGTCGTCGCGAGCAGAAAGGGGAGTCTCATTTCGAACATGCCCCCAACAGAGTGCAGAAGTGGATCGATCGGGTCACGGGTTTTATGCTCACGCGCTGGTACAAGCCGGCGTACCGGTGGGCGATGGACAACCGGGTCATCACCCTTGGCGTCGCAACGCTTGTGCTGTTGCTTGCAGGGGGAATGGTCGCGGGGGGGCGCACTTCTTTTGTGCTGCTGCCGAAAGAAGATGGATCGGTACTGCGGGCCCGGGTGCGATTTCCGGAAGGCACTCCGGCCGCGGTGACGGAGCAGGCCGCCAGCCGCATCGCGGCGGCCGGGATGTCGCTGAACGAGCAGGCAAGTTTGAAGCCCGCCTCCGAAGGCCGGCTCGTGCAACATTCCGCTGCGATCATCGGTGAGTTTGCCGATTTCGCGCCGCGCCGGGGAAATAACCTGTGCGAAGTGCGGCTCGAATTGATGCCTCCCGAACTGCGCGAAATCCCCGACGACACCCTTATTGAAGCATGGCGTGCGCAAATCGGTCCCGTTTCCGACGCCATCGAATTCACGATCAACCGGCAAATGCCCGGCCCCACGGATCAGCCCATCGAGATTCGCCTGCTTGGCGATGATTTCAAGCAGATGGAGCGGGTCTCCGAGCAACTGCAAGCCGGCTTGCGCGAGTTCGAAGGCGTAACCGGAGTTCATCAGGACCTGACTCCCGGCAAGCGTGAGATCCGCGTGACCCTCCGCCCAGCCGCCCGCACCTTGGGCCTCACCCTCGAGGATGTGGCTACTCAACTTCGACAGGGCTTCTATGGCGGCGAGGCCGTCCGGCTCCAGCGGGGGCGCGACGAGGTGAAAGTCCGCGTCCGGTTTCCAGAAGAGGAGCGGCAAACCATCGCCGACCTGGAAAATATGCGCATCTCCACTCCCGCAGGTGACGAAGTTCCGTTTCTCGAAGTTGCGGACGTAACCTGGGGCCAGAGCTACGGCCGCATCATGCATCAAAACGGCAAGCGCCGCGTCCGCGTGGTGGCCGACCTCGACGAACGCCACGCGAACGCCGAGCAAATCGTGCAGCACCTCGAAGCGGGTCTGCTCCGCGACCTGGTGAACAAGGAGCCCGGCGTCACCTACAAGTTCGGCGGCGACCGCGAGCACATCGCCGAATCCTTCGACAGCCTCTTATCCGGATCGCTTATTGCCGCAATGGTCATGTACGGATTGCTCGCCGCCCTGCTGGGCTCATGGGTCCAGCCGCTCGTCATCCTGATTACCGTCCCCTTCGGCTGGATCGGCTCGATTGTCGGCCACATGATCATGGGATACGACCTGACGCTCATGAGCCTCTTCGGCATGGTGGCCGTCTCCGGAATCGTCGTGAACCATTCGCTGGTGATTGTGGAAGCCATGCGCGAGGCCTTGCAGCAAGGTCAGACTCTCCGTGATTCCATTTTGTACGCCGGTGAAGTGCGTTTCCAGGCAGTATTGCTGACCTCGATCACCGATGTGGCCACCCTGGGCCCGTTGTTTATCGCCTCCTCGGGCCAAGCCCAATCGGTGATGCCCATGGCCATCTCTCTCTGCTTCGGATTGATCTTTTCCACGATCGTAACGCTTTGCATTGTGCCGGCGGCCTACCTTAGCGTGAACGATTTGCGGCGGTTTGGTCGATGGGTGTGGCATGGAGGTGCATACCCCACGGCTGAGATGGTGGAAGAAACCACGCATCAGACGGTCCGTTCACCGGCTTAGAGCGACTACTGCTCACCTTTCGCACGCCTCCCCCCTTACTAAGGGGGGATTAAGGGGGGTCATGTGATACACTTGACTCATTCGTGCTCTACCCTCGTTGCGCTTTTCGGGATTGCGGCTCTGACCGGTTGCCAGGCTCCGCTGGACAATCTCGAGCTGGTCCTTGAGCGGCATGAAAAGGCGGTGGCCCGCCTGCCGGAGGAGCAGCAACGGCGGCTGATGCCCCATGGGTCGGCCGTGACCGGCGAAGGCGCCGCAAGCCTTTTGCCGCAAGGGGAATTGACGCTCGATGCCGCCCGGGCAGTGGCCGTCCGCGCCAACCCCGACATCCATGCCGCACAGGCACGATTCGAGCTGGCGCTTTCCAGAGTGGCTGAAGCGCGATCGCGTTATTATCCCAACCTGGTTGCTTCGCACACGGCCACTCGGACGTTCCAAGTCCCCGCCAACCGCAATCGCCTGGCTAACGCGGCCAGCGCGTTGCAGGGCTCATCTACCTTCGGGACGAACTTGAATTCCCCGCCGGCAGTGCTCGCCCTGATCAACGCCATCCGCCGGCCGTTCTTCCGGCAGGATGGCGACGGCGACACCAACTCCTTCAGCGAACACGCCACATCGCTGACGTCGTCGTGGCTCTTGTTCGACGGTTTCGTTCGCGAGGCGCAGCTCATGGGCGCAAAATACCTGCAGCGCGCCTCCACTCACGCTCTGCTCGACGCCCAGCGCCTGGTCGTCCGTTCTGTGGAGGCCGCCTACTACCAGGTCCAACTCGCCCGGGAGCAGATTCGGATCGCGATTGCGGCGGAGGAATTCAGCCGCGAGCAGCACCAAGAAACCGGCAAACTCCAATCCGCAGGCCGCGCCTCCGTCGCCGACGTGGAGAACTTCCGCGTGCGCATGCTGGCCGCCCAGGCGGAACTAGCGGGCGCAAGAGGCCTCCACGAAACGGGCCGCGTGATCCTCGCTGAGCTAATGGGCATCGAAGGCGCACACCTTCCCGCCGACCTCGAACTGTCCCCGCTGGTGGAAGAAAGTGAGGCCGAACTCACGTTGCCCGCCGCTGAGCAGTTCATGAT
>JBKJYI010000273.1:0-6670 GCA_046715855.1 Phycisphaerae bacterium | reverse complement strand
CCAAGTATCGCGGGCAGTTCGAAGAGCGCATCAAGGCCGTCATGAACGAAGTTCGTCGCGCCGGCAACGTGATCCTCTTCATCGATGAGCTTCACACGCTGGTGGGTGCAGGCGGGGCGGAAGGCGCGATCGACGCGTCCAACGTCCTCAAGCCGGCGCTCTCACGCGGTGAAATTCAGTGCATCGGCGCGACCACGCTTGACGAGTATCGCAAGTACATCGAGAAGGACTCGGCGCTCGAGCGCCGATTCCAGCAGATCATCGTCGAGCCGCCGACCACCGCGGAGACTTTGCAAATCCTTAAGGGTCTTCGCGATCGTTACGAAGCGCACCATCGCGTGCGCATCACCGATCTGGCTCTCGATCAGGCGGTCGAGCTCTCGGCCCGTTACATCGCCCGCGTCCATCCGGACAAGGCCATCGACGTGATGGACGAAGCCGGCGCCCGCGTACGGCTCAAGTCCATGACCAAGCCGCCGGATCTCACCGAACTCGAAAACGAGCTGGAGCGACTAAGCTCTGAAAAGGACGAAGCGGTCAAAAACGCCGACTATGAGCGTGCCGCTCAGGTCCGCGACAAAATCGACTCGATTAAGCTCAAGAAGAAGCAAGTCCAGAAGGAATGGCGCGACCACACCAAGGAAATTGATGGCGTGGTGGATGAGGAAATCATTGCAGAAGTGGTCAGCTCCATGACCGGGATTCCGCTTAAGAGGATGGGCCGCGACGAAGCCAACCGCCTGCTGGGTCTGGAAACCGAGCTGCATAAGAAAGTCGTCAGCCAGAACGAGGCGGTCAAGTCCGTCGCCCGTGCGGTTCGCCGCTCGCGCAGCGGGCTAAAAGACCCGAACCGCCCGATGGGCAGCTTTATCTTCGTCGGGCCCTCCGGTGTGGGTAAGACGTACCTGGCCAAGTGCCTGGCCGAGTTCATGTTTGGTGATCCCGACGCGCTCTTCGTGCTCGACATGTCCGAATACATGGAAAAGCACAACGTCTCGCGTTTGATCGGCGCGCCTCCGGGCTACGTCGGCTACGAGGAAGGCGGCCAGCTCACCGAGCGCATCCGTCGCCGCCCATACTCGGTCATCCTGCTTGACGAAATCGAGAAGGCCCATCCCGACGTGTTCAATATGCTCCTGCAGATCATGGAGGAAGGCCGCCTGACCGACTCCTTCGGCCGGCACGTGGACTTCAAGAACACGATTGTGATCATGACCAGCAACGTCGGCGCCCACCGCATCACCCATCAGGATGATTTCGGGTTCGGCAAGCGCGATGCGAACATTTCTTATGACAAGATGAAGGAGACGCTCAAGACCGAGCTGGAGGGTTACTTCCGGCCCGAGTTCTTGAATCGTCTCGACGAGGTCATCGTGTTCCGTAAGCTCACGCACGAAGACATGATTGGCATCGTCGACCTGGAGCTCAAGAAGCTCGCCAACCGCATGCGCGAGAAGGGATTCGAGCTCATCGTTCAGCAGGACGCCAAGGATTTCCTCATCGAAAACGGCACCGACGAGAAGTTCGGCGCCCGCCCGCTACGCCGTGCCATCGAGCACCACCTCGAAGACGCCCTGTCCGAGGCCATGCTCCGCGGCGAGTTCGTGGGCCGCAAGAAGGTCAACGTGACTGTCCAGCCCGCCCCCGAGGGCGAAGGCGAGAAGCCCTCGCTCAAGCTCGAAGGCGTCGGCGAGGAAGAAAGGCAACCTGAAGCCGTCGGAGCCGTTGCCGACGGTACGTAAAAGAATAAGTCGATAGACTTGCCAGAGGGTGCGATCGGGGTCGGCCGTCAGTGCCGGCCCCATCTCTTTTTACTCTTCACACTTTCATGCTTTCACACCGTTGATTTCTTGAAACTTGAACCCGATCACCTCACCGTCTTCTTCGTGGCCAGCACAATCCCGCTCATCAGCAATGCTGCCCCCACGATCGCAACCGACCCGACTCGCTGATCGAATAGAATGGCCTCCAGCGCCACGGAAACCATGAAGTGCGCATTGGTCACCACCGCCGAGCGAGTCACGTCATATTTTGCCGTTACGACATACCACAATACGTAATTCAAGTAGGCGGTAATGAACGTGAGATACGCGAGTCCAGCCCAGCCGGCCCGCGTAATCGCCGCAAAAGAATAAATGTGTGGATGGAGTAGCCAGTCTCCCAGCGCCAATGGAATGTGAATCAGAGTCCCCAGCAAAAAGACCACGCACAAAGTCAACACCGCGCCGAGTTCCTTTACCAACGGCTGACTCAGCACGACAAAGAGCGACCAGCTCAGTGCCGCGGAAAGCAGCAGTGCGTCCCCCAGCAGCATACTTCCCGCCGGCACATCGAGGGCGGAGTTCCCGCTCGCCGTGGCCAAGTCCACCAGTGCCGCTCCGGCAAATGCGAGAAGTGAGGCGAAAGTCAGCTGCCAACCGAGCGCCGCACGGCGTAGTGCCACCGAAATCCAATAGACCAAAACGGGAACCAGTGCATAAGCCACCCCCGCATGGGAAGCATTCGCCTTCTTGATTCCCACCAGGTAGCCGACCTGATTGACCGGCACGCATAAAAAGCCCAGCGCCGCCAGCATCCACAATTGACGCCGCGAAATCGGACGCCAAAGCCCCAGCCATTTCGCGGTCACCGCGAGCAGCAATCCGGCCGTTCCGAACCTCAGCAGAGGAATGATCAGCGGAGGGATTTCTGCGGTAGCGAACCGCGCCGCCACCGGCGTAACACCGCCAATGATCGTCACGGTCACGAGAAGAAGAGCGACGCGGGCCATATCCGAAACGTACAGCAGGCCCTCCTTAAGCAACAGCAGTCGTTTGTCGTGGCAAGCCAGATGGCTAGAATGTCTGGCATCCTTCCGCTTCAAGCGGGTGTACGGTCTTGACTATTGCAAGGCCGTGTTTTTTACGCTGCACGGCTGACGCATTGCTTCTGGGTTTCAACCTCCCATGAACACGATTCACAAGTTCAATGCAAGACTCTTCATGATCTTGCTTGCATGGACGGGACTTACCAGCCCGGCCTTTGCCCGCATCGAAGTACAGATCTCCCACGTCGGCTTTCCATCCAATCAGGGCGACATCATTCGAGCAGGTTGCTGGACCCCCCTTTACGTCGATATTTCCTTGATCGATCAGCCTTCGTTCGACGGGTCGATCCGCGCGGCCCAACTGGACACCGACGGTGACGAAGCCTACGACTCGGTCGAGGTGCATCTTCGCGCCGAATCCGGGGGGCACTCGCGGATTATCCTGTACGTGCCCGCGAACCCCGTGACTGGGGACGGCAGGTTTGCGGTCGAACTGCGCGACCAGGACGCGTCCGTGGTGCAGGTCATTACCGACGGCGTGATGGCCAGTCGGGCACTTCCTTCGGAGTCGCCCGATGTTATTAGTCACGATGACGTCGTGGTGCTTTCGGTCGCAGACGGCGCCCTTGGAAAGGTGAAGGACCTTGCCGGTGCCCAGCAAGGCAAAAGCCTGCGGCAGACCGTGCACGTCGCCCACATCAGCCCGGTGGACCTGCCCGAGCACTGGATCGGACTCGAGGCCGTGGACTACATCGTGTGGGAGGACGCCAAGCCGGAACTGCTCTCACCGCGGCAGCTCAGCGCTCTCCTCGATTGGTGCCAGCATGGCGGCACTTTGCTGATCGCCGCTTCGCAGTCGGCGACTTCCTTCGCATTGACCAGGTCCTTGGCGGCGATCATGCCCGCTGAAATTGTCGAAGTTGTTTCCGTTTCCGACCTCCCGGTCACCCGAGTTACCTTGCTGAGCCAGCCCATCGCGGAGGAACGCGACGGTTCATCGAACTGGCTTCGTACGCCGTTCCCGCAGCCCGTCCCCGTGGGCGTCGCCAAAGTCCGCAAGGACGCCGATGTGGTGGTGCGCGAAAAACTCGTAGGCGCCTCAGCGACCAGCAAGGAATCCGACGTGGTTACTCGCTCGCGCGTCGGCAGCGGGCATCTCATCTTCTGTGCCATGAAGCTGCACGACCTCTTCAGCGCCCCCGGCACGGCCAGCACGTTTTTTGAGCGACTGTTTCATTTCATTCCGGCATCGGGCCCGATGCAGGCGGCACTGACCCCTGTTTCTCTCTACGGCAACGTCGCCAGCGCGGTGGGCTTCGTGCGCTCGCGCAGTGCGTACCTCGTAATCACAGTGCTCTTCGCCCTCGGTTATGTTCTCGCCGCAACGTGGGGCACGTGGGCTTTCCTCGGCTCGCGCGGCTGGCGGCATCATAGTTGGACGGCCTTTGCGGCCGTTGCCCTCGTCGCGGGCCTGGGCGCGGGAATGGCCGTTGGCGCCGCACGCGGCATCACCGACCGCCTGCAGCAGATCGCCATCATCGACGCCGCAGCCGGCGAAAGTTTTGGCCGAGGCACTGCGTTCTTCGGCCTCAAAACCGGCATCGACAAACGCCTCGACCTCTGGCTTCCTTCCGACTGGCTCATGGCTCGCGAGCCGGAAATATCCACTTGCTCGTTGCGGCCTCTACCCGCCGGCACCGACTGGCGACAGGGTGCAGGGCGGTTCGCCGATCCCGGAGAATATGTCATTCATCCCGCCAGCGGCGAGGTTCTTGGTGCAAGATTCCGCGCGACTCTCAAGCGATTCGAAGGACGCTGGGATGGTCCCCTCGGAGGGCAGCTCACGGCACAGCTCGCCGTCCGCGATAAGGTATTCACCGAAGACAGCTACATCGTGAACAATCTCGGCGTGGATCTTACCAACTGCCGCATCATCCAGAGTCACCTCGATCCCGGCGCTATCGCCGCCGAACGCAGCTCTCGTATTTTCGTCTACCCCCTCAAGGGCGACCTTCCCGCCGATGGCTCCAAGGTTTACCTTCACCGACGCTGCTTCGATCTCAGCGGTAGCCAAACACTCCGCGATATCGATTCCCAATCTCAACTCAGCAAGCGGCATCGCGAGTGGAGCTCGCAATTCGCCGGGTTGTGGGCCGGCCTGCGCGGCTCTTCCTCTGATGAGGCCCAGGCCGCATTGGGCAAGGAGCGTGAAGCGCTGATGCTCCTCTCCACGATCGGCGACTTCGACCCCGGCGCGCTGCCCGCTCAACTTGGCGGCAATTACACGCTTTCGCGCGATCGTCTTCGCCATCTCGACTTGCGGGAACACCTCACCGCCGGCCACGCCGCTAAGCTTGATTCGCTCGAGCCTGCACAGCCCACCGGCACAATGGTGTTGATCGGCTTCGCACGCGGCGGGGGTCCCATCCGCTTGATGAGCCGATCCGGCGAGCGACCCTTCACCGCCATCTCGCCCGAGGAAGAAAGCTCCTGGTGCATGTACCGCATCCGCCTGCCCTTCACCGACCTCGACATCATCGAGCAACCCGCCCCCGCAATCGCGACAGCCGAGCCGACCCCCAAAGGAATCCCATGACCATTCAAATGACGAGGGAGGGCGAGGCTCCTGCCGAGCCGCACAACCAATGATCATTCAGACCATCAACCTCACCAAGAAGTACGGCAAGCTCATCGCCCTCAACAATCTTCAGCTCACCATCGAGGAAGGGGAATGCTTCGGGTACATCGGCCCAAACGGCGCGGGCAAGACAACGACGATCAAGATTCTCGCGACATTGCTCCAGCCGACCTGGGGCGAAGCCCGCGTATGTGGCCATGTCGTCGGTTACGAGTCGCGAAAGATTCGCCCGCTCATCGGCTACGTCCCCGACTTCTTCGGCGCGTACGAAGACATGGTCGTCGCCGAGTATCTGGAATTCTTCGCCAGCGCCTACAACATCACCGGTAAGCAGCGCACCAAGGTGGTCAACGACGTGCTCGAGCTCACCGACCTCACCTATAAACGTGACGCCCTCGTGGACACGCTTTCGCGCGGCATGCAGCAACGGCTCAGCGTCGCCCGCGTTTTGCTCCACGATCCCAAGGTGCTCCTGCTGGACGAGCCGGCGAGCGGCCTCGACCCCCGAGCGCGCATCGAAATGCGCGAGCTGCTCAAAGAGCTGCGGCGCATGGGCAAGACCATCATCATCAGCTCGCACATCCTCCACGAGCTGGCCGAACTGTGCACCACTGTCGGCATCATCGAGCAGGGCAACTTGCTCTTCCACGGCTCGATCAAGGAGATCATTGCCCGCGTCAAAACCGGCACTCGGCTGCACATCCGCGTGACCCAGCAGCAGGACCTGGCGGCGCTGCTGCTGCAGCGCACGCGCGGCATCAAGGCCGTCTCCCTCTCCGACGGCCTCATCATCGTCGACCTCGAAAACCAGACCCGTGACTTCTCCGACCTGGCCCGCACGCTTCTGGACAACAATTTCAAACTCCAGGAAATCAAGGAGGAGGAGGTCAACCTCGAAACCGCCTTCATGCGCCTCACCAAGGGCATGGTGCAATAGTTCGCATCACTTACGACGTTTGTAAGCTTCTAGAATTGGTTTTGATCCGTCATCTTTTTTTTCGTCGATAAGCCGGAATCCGCCCTGGGGAGCTGGAAACGCGGTTTCGAGAGGGAACAAGGCAACGGGGCAGGAAGGCACCAAGCCAACGCTTTTCGGTTGTAAGTCCTTATTTTTGTGCATGCTTCATGCTCCATGAGCGGAGCTTCTGCCATATTATACGCATCCCATTAATTAACTGCGCTATCTAAATAGTGTGCGGCGCACACGGATTGGATGATCTCGGTAT
>JBKJYI010000272.1:0-7411 GCA_046715855.1 Phycisphaerae bacterium | reverse complement strand
ATGTTACCGATGACGGGGCCGAGCGAATCCGTGCAAAGAAGGAGCTTGAGGGCGTCGAGAAGCAAATTGCCGGCAAGGAAGGCAAGCTCCGCAATCAACAATTCATTGCCAATGCCAAGCCCGAGGTGGTCAAGGCGGAAAGCGATCGGCTCAGCGAACTCGTCGCCCAGCGGGATACGCTTCGCAACCACCTGCACGAACTTGGATGAGCGGCTGACTTGTTTCCATTTGATTAATTGCTGTCGATTGGCCTATGCCCGGCTTCGATAGGGTTTGCCCGCTTTGAAGCTTGCGAGTTGTAGTGTGAGTACGCCCTTCAGCGGCGATTCTTGACCCTGTACAAGCTGCAGAGCTCGAGTAGCCGTCTCAACCGCCGCCGCGTAATCGCCGGTTTCGGCCTGGGCGGCCGCGAGGGTGCTCATGATCGCGGGTTGAGTGTGATTCGTTTTTTCGTCGAGCAGCTTTGCCAGTCGCAGAGATTCAGCGCCGTCTCGAACGGCATCGTCTGGGCAGGTCGCCAGCAACATGGCCAGCGAGTTCATCATTTTGACATCCTCTGGCGCGGCCGCGACCCCTTCCATCAGCAGGCGTTTCGCCTGGTTATAGTTTTTTTCGCGAAGATATCGTGCGGCCAATTGCTCGATTTCCACAATGGAAGGCGGTCGCACGGCTGGTTGCTCCGAGCACGCAGCACGAGCCGCCCGGACTGTCGACGAATCGGCGTCGATCCTTTCGGTCTTCGCGATCAATTCCAGTCCTGCGTCCATCTGACCTTGGGTGCATAACGCCAGACTGACCGCCGCGGGGACCTCGACATCAAAGGGTGGTGGAAGCGGTTTTTGCAATCTGGCCTGGCCCACTGCGATCAAATCCGTGCGAAAGCGTGGCCGGACTACAAAGTCGGCGAGCACGGCCAGGGCCCTGAAATTATTGGGATCCGCGTCGAGCACTTCGCCCAGCAGAGTCACAGCAGATTGATTGCCCGTCGCAAGAAGTCTCTCCGCTTCGATCAACTTTCGCCGGACTCCCATCATGGCTTTGGGGTCCGGCAACGCAAACGATCCGGTGGGGGGGGCTTGCGATCCAGAGACATAACCCAAGGATTGAAGTTTTTTTAAGCTGAGTTCATCGATTTCTTTTTGTCCAGCCGAAAGAGTCCGAATTCCCATCGAACTTTTCTTCGTCTCGGAAAGCAGCGAAGCCATTTCGTGAAGGCGTTGGGTGCGCTCGCTTGCGAGATTCTTGGTTTCGCGAAAGTCGGCGGCCAGATCGTATAGCTCTGGAACCGGCGCATTGATGAATTTGTCGTGTCCGATGATGATTCCTTCCAGGGGACTCCATCCATACTTATGGAAAGGCACAAAGGTTTCAAAATAGAGGGGGCGACTCGGCTTTTGTCCGTTCATTGTCAGAGGAAGTTCAGTGCCGGGGCCCTCGTAGGGTAATGCCAACGGAAGCCACCGCACAACGGTGGGAAAAATGTCAATCAGCGAAACGCCGGCCTCAATTATGCCTGTCTTTTGCACGCCTGGTCCTTTGATAATGAGCGGAACATGAAGGGTCGTGTTGTAGGTGAAGAGTCCATGCGTTTCCTCATCATGCTCGCCGAGGCCCTCGCCGTGATCCGCGGTGATGATCTGCCAGACTTGACGATTGGAACTCCACGAAAGCTCATCAACCTTTCGTACGATGCGCCCAAGTTCGCGGTCCGCATAGGCAATCTCCGCCGCGTAGTCCGCCTGAAGATCGGGGCCGGGAGTTCGGCCCGGCGCCTCGTAAGGAGCGTGCGGGTCAAAATAGTGCACCCATATGAAGAATGGCCGATCGTCCTTTTGATTCAGCCAGGCCAGCGCCGCGTCGGTTACTGCGTCCGCCCTTCGTTCGGCAAATTCCGTTCCGTCGTCCATGTGAGCGCCGGTGCCCTTGAATTCATCCGAGTACACTTCGAAACCCTGCTTGAGCCCGTAGCGGGAGTGCAGAACGTAGGCTGCCACAAAGGCTCCAGTCCGATAGCCGGCGCCCTGGAAAAGTTCGGCCAGCGTGACCGCTTTCTCGTCCAATACACCCGCGCCGTTATCGCGAAGCTTGTGCTCAAAGGGGCACAGCCCGGTCATGATCGTGGCATGGGCCGGCAGGGTGATGGGGGCGACCGTAAAGCAGTTGGCGTACCGAACACCATCGCGGGCAATGGCGTCGATGGTGGGGGTGGTGTTGCCCGCGCGTCCGTAACATGACAAATAATCCGCCCGGGTGGTGTCGAAAGTGACCAGCAAAACGTTCGATTGGGAGGACGCCGGAGGCGCTGGATGTTCTTTCTCGCAGCCCAGGATGAGAGTCATTGCCGCCATCACAATGATCGCAAAAACGACCAGCGGCTTCCCGATGATGGACACTCCTTGAATCATCGAAGCATTGTAGAAGCCCCATTCGCCGATCACCAACAAATCCGTGTATTGCGGGTTGGCCAAAGGGAGTTAGCATTAGCAAGTCGAAGCCGGGTTTCGCGGTGGAAACGCGAAGGGGGAGGCGACCGCATGAAGCAAGTTCTCGCCGACAATCTCAAACGAATTCACGAGCGCGTCGATCGTGCCTGTCATCGCGCCCGCCGCGAACCATCCGAAGTAAAACTCGTCGCGGTGACCAAGTATGTCGATCCCCACGTGGTGCGGGCCCTCATCGAATTGGGTCAGCTCGATATCGGGGAAAACAAGGTGCAGGACCTGGTGCACCGCGCCGCTTTGACGCAGGAATGGTTCCCCCGAAGACCACACGATCGGACGACGCCAAGCCCCGCGCCGCGCTGGCACATGGTCGGGCACCTGCAACGCAATAAAGTCCGTGCCCTGCTGCCGTGGGTTTCGCTCATCCACTCGGTGGACAGCCTGCGCCTGGCCGAGGAGCTCGACGCCGAGTCGGAAAAGCTCGCCCGCAAGACCGACATTCTCATGGAGATCAATATCAGCGGCGAAAGTTCAAAGCAGGGCGTCGCGGTGGCGGCGGCGACCCATCTGGCCGAGCAGATTTCGACGCTCGCAAATTTGAATTTGCGCGGCGTGATGGCCATGGGCCCCCTCACGCAGGATGTTGAGGCCACGCGCCGCGCGTTCGAGAGGGTCAGCGAGCTGTTCGACGAAATGATCACCGGGCGATTCTGCGGTCCCAACTTTCGCGAGCTTTCGCTGGGCATGAGCAATGATTTCGAGCACGCCATCGAGTTTGGTTCCACGCTGGTTCGCATCGGCTCGGCCCTGTTCGAAGGCCTCGAACTCACGCCGCAGCGCGAAGCCGAGGATGCCGACACAACGCTGGCCTGATTCCCTGTCGCCTGATGTCCACCGTTTGTCATGTCTTCGATGAAACGGCCGACTGGCAGCAGCGTGTCGCGG
Source organism: Phycisphaerae bacterium (assembly GCA_046715855.1). Lineage (GTDB taxonomy): Bacteria > Planctomycetota > Phycisphaerae > UBA1845 > UBA1845 > CAZAMB01. The sequence continues at coordinate 4,025 of JBKJYI010000272.1, read as the reverse complement.
CAAACCAGCTTCTCGACCGCCTTCCACGCGACAAATACCGTCTCCATTTTGCCTCGGTTGAGGCCGTTTTACCCGAATTGAGTGGGCTCCCATCTCGCGTCGAAATGGTGCCGCGAATCGCCAGCGTCAATGTTTTCGCTGCACCGCTACTGGGCCGTTTCTTCGAACGGCGCGGCGGCGATTTGATCCATGCCTGGGGTCCATCCGCGGCAGCCGCTACAAGCTCGGCCTCGCAGCGACCGCTGGTGGTGGAGCTTTTCGATGCCGAAATTGCGGTCAGCGCCGCCAAGCTGCTGCGCACCATTGCCCGACCTTCAGGCTTCGCGATCGTGTGCAGCACCCAGTGGATCCGGCGACGATTGGTCGAAAATGGCGTCTCTCCGGAGCTGTGCGTGGTCATCCGGCCCGGCATCGATTTCGGGGCGATTCAAAAAGTCCGCAAGTCTACGCTGCGCAGGGACCTCGATATCGCAGCGGACGACTACGTGATTCTCTTGCCCGAGCCCGCTTCGGCGGGCGGCCCAACTCTGGCCGCCGTCTGGGCAGGCTCGCTCCTCAACCGGCTGGACGGTCATTACAAAGTCATCGTGCCCGGCTCGTCTGCCGAGGTCGAGCGCATCGCCCGCTTCGCCGCGACTTTGCCACCGCCGGTGACTCTGATCAGACCGGGCAAATCCATCTCTGTTGAAAACCTGGTTGCTATCGCCGATGCCCTGGTGGTGCCCGAGACCAACCATGTTCCCACGACGGCGATCGCCTGGGCCATGGGGGCCGGCGCGGCGGTGATTGCGGCCGCGGGTTACGCCGTGACGGAGTTGGTTGTCACGCGCGTGAACGGGCTCTTGTATAAGCATCCCGAAGGAAAATCGCCCGCGCTTCGCATCGTGCCGCTGCTGCGCGATCGCGAGTCGCAGCGAAAAGTGAAGGAAGCCGCCCGCGGTCAGGCCTACGAGGTCTTCAGCCTGCGCCGCCACGTCGAACAGCACGCTCAACTCTATGAAAACCTGCTCGCCGGCCTATCTCCCTCGACGGGAATCGTCGATTCCGCCCAAGTGGGATAGCGCCTCGGAAAGATCGTCTGCACGACCAGCGACGGGGGTTCCCGTTGTGCACGCAATGACGCCAAAGGCATCTCCGCCTAGCCCCAAGTTTTTTGGGGTAGCGCCAAAGAAAAGAAGTCTGCGGCCGGCGTTCGCCCCGACGGGCGCACCCTGTATACCAGGGACTTTAGTCCCTGATTTGGTATGCTCTAAAACTCGCGCCGGAAAGCGTCCGAAACATGCTTTCCTCATTGATGTCGCAGTCGGCTCCCACGATCTGCACTTCGTATTCGGTACTCGGGACGATTTCACTTTCCGTCACATGCAAAATGTCCAGCGTGCTCCAATCCTGAAAGTGCGGAGTACATTGCAATGCGCAACCTGCCCACCTGATAAGGGAGGACAAAGGTGTCGGTTCCTGCTTTCCCGTAATCGAGAAAGAAGTACACTTCGCCCATGCGCGACGACATCACCATGATGCGTGCCGATCAGCTCGACGCCGGCCGGGTGCTGTTGCTGGTCATCGACATGCAGGAAAAGCTCATGCCGCTGATCATCGATCAGCAGCGCGTGATTGCCTCCGCGTGCAAAATGATCCGCGGCGTCAGGGTGCTGAACATCCCCGTGATCGCCACGGAGCAATATCCGCGAGGAATCGGCGCCACCGTCGCGCCCGTTCGCGATGTGCTGGCGGGGAGCGCGGCTCAGACCATGGAGAAGCCAACCTTCAGCGCCTGGGCTGATCGCAAAATCCGCGATGCCATCATTGCACTGGACCGGCCTCAAGTGATCATCGTGGGGGTCGAAGCGCATGTATGCGTCCAGCAGACCGCCCTCGATCTCGCCTCGCGCGATTACGATGTGTACGTCTGCGCCGACGCGACGGGCTCGCGCGGCCGAATGGATTATGAGTGCGCCCTAAACCGCATGCGTCAAAACCGCGTCGTGGTAACCACGGTCGAAAGCGCCCTTCTCGAACTTTGCCAGAGTAGCGCCGCGCCGCATTTCAAGGCATTTCTCGAAATCATGAAATCATCGCCACCGTCAAACTAACCTTTCGCCGCATTCTCATTCGAATCCTTGGCCAGGTACGCATCGATTATCGCATGCGCCAGGTAAATGAAAGGCGTGATTAAAATAGCGATCACCAATTTATAACCATAATTCCCGGCGGCCACTCGAAGGAAATCTTCGCCGCTCATCGTGTAGCCCGGCCTCTGCAATAACGTTGGCACACGAAACGCAATAAACAAAATGACCAATGTGTCAATCAACTGGCTGACGACCGTGCTGCCCGTGGCCCGCAGCCAAAGCAATCGATGGCCGGTTTTTCTTTTGAGGGCCTGAAAAATTACCACGTCCAAAAGCTGAGCAATCAGGAATGCCACCAGCGAACCGGCGATAATCCACATGGATTGCCCGAACACTTTGCCAAAGACGGCATCAGCAACCGGCGACCGCTCCCAGGCGGGTACGAGCGTCGCGAGGAATAGAATCACAAACGAATAGCTGATCATCGCCAGCGCCAGATAGGTCAATCGCCGCACGCCGGCGCGTCCGAAGTATTCGTTGATAAGGTCCGTCGTGATGAAAACCACCGGCCAGGGAATCACGCCGATGGAAAGAACCACGCTGGGCAGCTTGAGCAGCCCCAGGTCCAGTTCCGGCACGGCGAAAAGCTTGCCGCCGGTGAGCTCGCCCAGGAGCGCGTTGGTGAGGAAAAATCCGCCCAGGACGAAGAACACAAGTTGTCGGCGGGTAACCGGCACGGCGGGGTTATACACAACTGTGCGAGGGAGGGCGAGCCTCCCGGCGAGCCGCGGCTCAGCAGGAGCTTCGCCCTCCCGTTTAAGATCGAATGGTCTCATGACCGGGACCTGGATCCGGTCTTCGCCATTGCCCAATCGCGGGCCGCATCATCGATGCGATCAAAGCCTCATCCGCCGAGACGAATTGCAGAATCGTGCGGTTGATCGGCAACTTCGCCCGCGGATGAATGATGCGCGGCAGGAAGCGGTCTATCTGCTCTTCCTCCGGAAGATACTGCTCGAAACCGCCATTTTCGAAATCCCCCGAAAGCTCGAATGGATAACGAATGTCCAGCTCTTTTGCCGGGTACACGACAGTTCCAAACGGTCCAAATTGCAAGCGAAGCGATTGCTCCGTCGCGTAAACGCCGAGCCGCGAAAACCAGACAACGGCCAAAAAATGTCGCACCGCTCGAATCGCGCATACCACGCCCAGTGCGGGCAATGGCAGCGCTGCTATGGCAATGGCGTAATCAACGATGTGATTCGAAGTCGCTGTGGGCGCAAATTGCAAAGGTCGATAAACAACGATGGTGGCCGCCCCGAGAAGAAGAGTCGGAACCGCCCACAGAACAGCCCGCGTCGCCGCCCGCCCCCGTGACAGCGGTAGAAAAATGGGTCCCATGACTTCCGGCGGCATAGAGCCCCCTAGGTAACCCAGTCAATCGACAATCGAAAATCGCAAATCGACAATATGATGAATCAAACCCTCACCCGCCGGTTGTAGACCACCCACTCCAGCAGCAGCAGTCCGAGAAGGGCCAGCAACAAATACTTCCACGCGGGCTTGTTCACCTCAACCGAAGCGATCTGCGGCCTCACCCCCTCCGCGCCCACCGTGAGCGTGCTTACCGGAGCTATGTTGCTCTCCACCGCGTTGAACAGGTTCACCGCAAACGCGCCCTGCTCGGGCGGCGAAGGCTCCACGCGATAAACGCCGACCTGCCGCGTGCGGCCATAATGAATTGCTTGCTGCCCACCCACGCCGACTTCATCGACGGTTCCATCAGGCCGTGTAATGGCGACTGACTCGGTGCCCGCGGGGGCCATGAGTGTAAGCGGTTCACCGGGCACGACGCTCCGCTTCCCCGTAAGCGACTGGTTGGACGCGAGAAACTGCACCGCGTTTTGCATAAAAATGACGAAGTCGAGCTTGGTTGGCCAATCGGTGTTGAAC
>JBKJYI010000271.1:0-13410 GCA_046715855.1 Phycisphaerae bacterium | reverse complement strand
GCGATAAGGTCGCTTGCACGTCATCGCGCTGGGTCCATTTCAAGATTTGATCTGAAAGTAAAAGCATAATCTCAGAATTGGCGGGGGGGCTTGCTTGCGCGGTGGAAGGGGAGTTTGTCGGGGTTGGGCCGCTGGGTTGGGAGCGGGTTTCTGTCGGAGCGGCGGACTTTGCTCGTTGCCACTCGGTGCGCAAGGAGGTGTAGAGGGTCTGAAGGGTGGGGCCGGCGTTGCGCGGGTCGGCGGCCACATACTCTGGGACAACGCGAGAGGCTTCTTCGAGGCGCCCCATGGCTTCGAGTGCGCGGAGCCGCGCCCGCCACATTCGGCCAAGCAGCGGGTTTTGAGGGCCAAATGTTTTTTCAAATTCCACCAAAGTTTCGAGTGCCTGCTCTGGTCGATTTACGCCGGCCAGCAGGTAAGTCTCGGCGAGCAGGAGTCGCGCCTCGGCGAGCAATTCTTGAATGCGTTCCCCGCGTTGCTGATCCTTGCCGGAAAATTCGGCGGTGGCACGGGTGACGAAATCGCGATAGGCGGTGTTTACCGCGTCCATGTTGGCCATTGCCTGCGGAGTCGCCGATGGCTCGCGCTGCGACCCTTGGGCGGCGGCCTTCGCCTGGGCGCGAAGGCGGCGGAAGGCGGACTCCAAGTAGTGCTCATGCGTGCGATCGACGCGGGAATATTCCGTGGCTGCGCCGGAAAAATCCTCCGCGTCTTCCAAAAGCTGGGCGTAATAAAAGCGCCAGTACTTGGTCGCGTCATGATTGGGAAAACCAGTCAGGAGAGTCTCCAGGGCCTGGCGATAGAGTTGATGATTTGGAGATTGCGCGGCGCACTGAGATGGGTCGATGCACTGCTGAGCGGCGAGTTGTACGGCGGTTAGCGCGGCCTCGGCGGCCTGGCCGTAATTGGGGTATTTTTTGGCGATTTCGATCATTTTCTGCGCGGCGGGAACGGGCTGAGCGAGGCGGTAATAGGCGATGGCCATCTGGTAAAGAATCTCCGGCGTAGCGGTCCGCTGGGTGCCGGAGGCCTGGGAAAGAAATTGCCCGCCTTCGCGGATGACGCGGTTGAGAAACTCCTCTTTTTTGGATTGATCCTTTGCGGAGTCCTCCAATAGTCCCGCCAGGAGAGCAGACACTTCCACGGGGTCGCGCGGCGCGGACGGTTCGTTAGGAGCCGAAATGTTCTTGTAAAGCGTGGCATAGAGCTGGGTGCGGTTTTGCGGCTCTTCGGCGGCGAGGGTGGCCAGCGATTTCCATGCGTCCTCGCGGAACTTGCGGGCGTCGGTGGAGCGGCCGGCTTTGTCGGCGCTGTCGGCGCGAGCCAGGAGAATGGAGCGTTCCAGCAAGGCGGCGGCGAGCCGTGCGCCGTACTGCGCAGGAGCTTTGACTGCGGGCATGGCGCGGAGTCTAGCGACTTCAGCGAGGGCGGCGTCGAAGCGATTTTCCTGAAGGGCGTTACGACCGGCTTCGAGAGCGGCGAGGATGATCGCCCACTGGGCTGCTTCTTTCTTGGATTCATCCGCAAGCCGCTCTGCAGCAGCTGCGACCCGCTCGAAGTGCTGTCTGGCGGTCTCATGATTTTTGAGTCGCCGCTCGGTCATTCCGGCCAGCAACAGTGCGGGGATTTGGACGTTGGATTGTTCGTGCGGCGTGGCGAGCCAATCGGGATTTGCCGCGAAAGTCTTCACGATTTCGGTGAGCTGCGAGGCTCGGACGGGGTCCCTATCCTCGCGATGGAGAGAATCGTTGAAGAGCGACCACAGCAAGAGGTAGTCGGCGGAAGGACCTAGGCGGTCGAGCTTTTCGACGAAGCCGGCTTCTTCAAGTTTTTCGAAATCACTGGGTGATAGAGCGTTGATTCGCTCGTTTTCGGCCTCAATTTGGCGGATCAGGGCGCGGGCGGTGGCTAGAGCCCGCGCGGTGAGCGGAGCAAGCAAGACACGGTCCGCTTGAGTGCCGCCGAAAAAAAGTATGTTTGTCGCATACGATTCGCCCTCTTGATAAAGCAGCGAGTGGGCGAGCGTCATCCGCCATTCGACGGCGCGGAGGTCAGTGGTGTTTTCTTCGATGAGTTGTTCGAGCAGGCGGTTGGCCTCCGCGATCGCGGCGCGGCGTTCAGACAGCAGGCGGGTTTTGTCGGCGAACTCGGCCAACTTGACCTCGCGGTTCATCAATGCTGCGGCGGAGGGACTGGCCGGCGGGTATTCTTTGAGATGTTGTTCGAGGAGTTCGATGAGGCCCCGCTTCTTGAGCCCATCGCGGAAGAGGGCGGGGCTGAGGCGAGATTCCTCGGCAGGGATGGTGGTTGTGGCAGGAGGTGGCACAGGTGGCGGTTGTGCGAAAACAGGCCTCGTGGGTGACAAGCCGATGAGGAGCGACAAGGCGATCGCGAACCAGCCAGCCGTCCCTACGGGACTACGAATCGCGCCGCCGAAGGGAACCCAGCGATGAATCGCTGGGCTATTTTCAATCGTCCCTACGGGACTAGTTTCCAGACTTCTGAAATGCTGGGCTATTTTTGGTGCGTCCCTGCCGGGACGCATTGGGCGGGGCACTGAGTGAACAGGCTTGGAAATTAAACGAATCCCAGGAGTTAACTCTCCTGGTGCCAATCCACTGCTCACAGAGCAGTGGCACACTGCCCGACTGCGGTAACTCGCCGATCCACTGCTCGCAGAGCAGTGGCCCACGGTTAAATCACTGCTCGCAGAGCCGTGGCACACAACGCCACGTCGTGGGGCGGTTGTTACCCTCACCCCAGCCCTCTCCCTACGAGGGAGAGGGGGTCGTTGCTCACTATTCGAACGATGAAAGATCCACATTGAGTTCGATTCCGACTTCTTGAAATTCGATCCTACGGGGCGGCGAAGGCGATGTTTTTCCAGCCGGCGCGGAGGGCGGCGTTCCAGGCGTTGACCACGTGGTCCCAGTGCACGGCGTCGTCGGCGACAATGATCATCGGAGTGTCCGCATCGAAGCCCGGCTCGCTAAGCACGGCGCGGAGAAATTCGGGAAGGCCGATCAGATCACGGGGCGCCGATTCAAAGCGATCGATGGAAATGCTCATTTCGGAAGCGCCGGGTCCGGCGGCGCCGACGCGCATGACCAGCGGGGTAAGCGGAAGGGCTATAATGGGGCCGGTCCCTCCAGCGCCGTAAGCCGGCATTTGCGAGCTTAACATTCCTTCGGGGGCGCTGAAGCGCGTGGTGGTCATGAAGAAGACCAGCAGCAAAAACGACATGTCGATCATGGGCGCGAAGCGGCTGAGAGTCATCAGCACGCTGGGTTGCGTGTAGCGCCTGCGCTGGGGGCGGAAGTGGACGGTTTCTTCCGAGCCATGGGGGGCGTGGCGAGACGGCGCACCTCCGCCGGAAATCTCCAGCATCAGCGATCCTCCGCGGCGATGGCCGCCACATTGAGGGCCGTGATGTCGTTGCGGGCGACTTCCTGCATGAGCGCCCGGACATGCTCATAGCGAATTCGTCGATCGGCACGCACCACGACCTTTACGTCGGGAACTTGTTTGCGAATGACGGCGAGGTGGTCGGAAATCTCACCCAGATTTTCGGGCGGGTTGGGGCCGATGCTGTAGAGGATCGGCGAGCTTGGGTCGTTCAAATCCGTCGGGCGGCAGTTGATCACCACCTTGGCGGGCAGGCGCGGAATTTCGGCCTGGCTGTCCTCCGGGCGGGGGAGCTGCAGGACGGTCTGCTCATCGGTGGTGAACTTGGCGACGAGCATGAAGAAGATGGTGAGCAGCATGAAGACGTCGATGAGCGGCGTGTAGTTGAACGCGACACCGGAACCCTGGCGTTGGAAGCGGCGTGGTCGGGCCATTATGCAGGACTCGCGAGGGCTGGGGCGATGGGTATCGGAGCGGCGGCCGTCGCGGGCTTGAGGTAGCCGATGATCCGGTCGGCGGCCAATGCACATTCTGCGGTGAGCACTTCGATGCGGTTGCGGAAAATCGCGTAAATGCTCAGGGCGGGAATGGCGACGGCCAGGCCCCAGAAGGTGGCGACCAGGGCGACGGCGACGTTGTCTGCGACGACTTGGGCGCGGGGGAAGCTGTCGGCGGCGTGGATCGCGGAGAAGAGCAGGATCATGCCGACGACGGTGCCGAATAGGCCTAGCATAGGGGAGACGGCGCCGATGATGTTGAGGTATTCGGTTTTGCGATAGAGCTTGGCGGAGCGCTCTTCGAGGGCTTCTTCGAGGGCGCGTTCCATCGCGCCGAAGCCGTTGGGGGCTTCGAGGAGGGCGGTGTTGACGACGTAGCCGAGCATGCTGGGCTCGTCGGCGGAGTATTGCAGGGCCTGCTCGTACTCGCGTTCGTCCATGAGGGACATCATCTGCTCGATGGCCAGAGGCGGGACGATGGTGGCGCGGCGGATGGAGACGGAGTGTTCGATGACCAGGGCCAAAGCGACGACGGAAAGAGCCATGATGATGTAGGCGATCCAGCCGCCTTTGACGACGAAGAAGTCGAAGTACTTGATGTTCTCTGCGGCGGTTTCGGGCGTGGCCGTCTGGGCCCACGCGGACGACGTTGCGACCAGCGAAATCGTTCCCACTACAAGCAAAGCCAATTGTTTACGAGTCACTCATTTCTCCCTGCGAGCGTTCTTATCTTTTTTGAGGTTTGTGTCCGTCAAGAGTAGGTATGCTTCCCGATTCTGCTTCTCTGCGAATTTCTAGAGTCGCCTTGGGATGATTATAGCATTCCGCCAAAAGCGCGTTGGCCTGCTCGACTTTGTCCAATTTGTGCAGTGCCCGGGCGGCTTCGAGCAAGGCTTTGGGCGCGAGATCGTCGTTGGGCATGTGGATGGGCACGCGCATGAACGACCAGGCGGCGTGAATTATCTGCTCTCGAGATTGTGCCGACTGGAGTAAGACCTGGCCCTTGAGGACGAGAAAGCCGGGCAATGAGGTTTCCGGGCAATCGCGAATGGCGCGGTCCAGGATAGTTATGGTCAGCGCGGTTGGGGTTGCAGCGAATACGTCCTGCATGGCCCGGAGGATCACGCCGTAAATATGTTCCGTTCGGGCGGGGGCAGGAATGGGAGACTCGGCAAGGCTGCGGGCCAGTGGGCGGGCGGCGTTGGGGTCGGTTTTGGCGAGTATTTCATAGCGAAGCACATTGAGAAGTATGCGGCGGTCGTCCTCGCCCAGTTTGCGTGCTTCGTCCGCGAGCGTGTCGATGGCGCGGGCCACGCGTCCATCGCGCTTGTCGGGGATGTTTTTCGGATAGAGCCGGGCGGCGGGCGCCGGGCCGGTGAACTCGCCGCTTATGATTCGTGCCAGGTATAGCGCGGCCCGATCAATTTGGGAGGCACGATCGTGGGCGGCCAGAAGCCGGCAGGCGATCAGGTCGGGCCAGAATTCCTGCGTCAGTCGCAGGGTGCGTTCGTACCTGGCAATGGCTTTGAGGGGGTCGCCGCTGTGCAGGAATTGTTCGGCCTGGTTGAAGTCGTCGAAGACGCCGCCGCGATCGACAACGATAAGCTGCACTTCGTCGATCCAGGGGGAGACCGTTCGTCCGTCGGCCAGACGAACTTGCAGTTTGCCCTGTTCAAGACCGACGATCTTTGCGTTGTTGTGGGTAACACCGTTGAGGATGGTTTGGTCAGCGCGGACGCTGGGTGCGAAGCAGGCGACCAGCACTGCGAGGAGGATCGCGATCGATGGGTCAACGCTTCGCGGCGATCGATCAGGGCAAGTCATGTTCGGAAACAAACTTGAATTCTCCACCGTGCTGCCGCGAGATTGACTCGAGTAATTTTCGTCCCTGTGGATCGAGATAAGCGATCGTGTAGATTTTCGTCCGCCCGCCGCGGTTCCATTCTTTTATGCGCTCCACGACTTCCGGCTCAAAGACTCCATCGGAGAGAAAGTAAATCAAATCGGGTTCGAGGGCGAGAGCCTTGCGCAAGGCGCGCTCAGGCCTGGTCCCGCCGGACGGGGTTACTCCCTCGAGGAATTCGTAGAACGCCCGCTTGTTGGCTTCGATGGCGGGTACGGGCTTGAGTGGGGGATTTTCCGTCGGGTCGCCGGAGTTGTAGAAGATGACGTGAAATTTTTGGCTGCGACGCAGCGCGCCGATGGATCGTTTCAACTCTGCACGGACGGCCGGGAAGGTATCCGTCATTGAGCCGCTGCGATCGACTACATAGACGATGGAACGGACCCCGGGGGCCGAAGAACGCAGGCCGAAAAAATTGACTCCTCCGCCGCCTCCGAGCGAGACGCCTGGCGGGCCGGTGTCGCCGCCGCTGCCCGGGGTTCCGCCACCGAGCCCAATGACGGGTATGCCGGGGATGGTCGGGCCGCCCAAGCCGCCGGAAGTTTCCGAAGCAGGACCCGCAAGTGAGCCGAGGGGTCCGCCGACCACCGCATCCAAGGCGGAAATCGAAGGCTGAATTCGCGTGTCCTGCGAATCGAGCGGAGTGGACGCGGGCGGGCTCTCGGGAACGTCAGGACTGGGTGGAACCGGCGCGGTCCCTGTTGCATCGATGTCGCCGACGACCTGTGCAAAGGTGACGGCGTGCTCGACTTCAGACCGGGGGGCCGAGTAGGGGAACACGAGCATGTACATGCCGCAGAGGGCGAGGACGTGGAAAAAGATGGAGAAAATCCAGGAAAGCAGGACGCCCTTGCCGCTCAAGTTAGGGGATGCGGAGCCTTCGTGCTGGGGCATCGCTGATTGTGGCGAAGGAACATCGAAGGCGATGGGAGACGATTCGGGCAAACGGCAATACCTCGGGCATCGGGCATGAATATAAAACGCGGCCAAGCTGATGCCGAAACGCAAGCCGCTTACTTATCTTATGCGTCGTAGGCGGCTGGTCAAAAAGTCATGCAAAGATGCCCGTGATGGATACTGATATGGTTTGAATGTAAGGGTGCCATGGCCAAGCGAAGCGCCGCCATGCTCTTGCGATTCATGCCGGCGCCCGATGAGGCCGGGCTTGGGCATGGCACCCCTTTTCAAGCGAAGCGCCGCCATGCTCTTGAGATTCATGCCGGCGCCCGATGAGGCTGGGCTTGGGCATGTCACCCGCTCCTGGAATACATACCAGCACCCCGTGATGAGCTCTTGTTTCATGGACTGCCGATTCGAGGTAAAATGGCTTTGATGAAGTCATATCACTATGGCCGGGGTTTGGTTTGCCTGGTTTTGCTGATGGTGTGTTGTATTTGGAGCAACTCCGTTGTGCTGTGCGCGGAAGAGAGCACGGGCAAGCTTGGCGGTGAGATCATCGCGTTTCCCGAACTTCCGAAAGTGAGTCTTGCCCGCCTCCGGTCTGTCGAGGGTGAAATGGACCCGGCTGAATATTGGAGCCGGCGGGTGGAGGCGTTGATCGAGGCCGCGAGCAAGGCTGAGACAGCCACAGAAAAAGGCAGGTTCTTGCTCGCAGCCGTAAACGTTTTGTTGGGCCGGAAGCTTGAGCCGTTCAGTTCGTTGACCGTCTTGAATATCCCGCAAGAATTGACCGCCGAGGAAAAATCGTTAATTCATTCGACCCTGTTGCACGCGGATGGGCTGATCGCAGAATCCAATGATCTATGCAAGACGCAAGTTGCCCCTGAAGGAGGCGACCTAGAGGCGCCGGCGGAGACCCCGGCGGGAGAGAAAAATCCCAAAGGTGAATGCGCGCCACTTATTCACGCGGCCGAGACGTTGCAATCTTTTTTGAACGGGCAGCGTGCCTACCTGCTTGATGAAACCGAGCCTGGCGCTCGGCGGCGGGCTGCTTCCGCTCTTGCCCCGCTTTTGGAGGACGCGGACAAAAAAATCGCGTCGGCTGCGCGGCTATGGCAGGCGTTGCTTCGTGGGCTTGAGGCCGATCCGACCGCGGCACTCCAGATTCTTGGTAGTCCGATGGCCTCGCCTCATCCGGAAACGTGGCCATACGGCTTGTTTTCCAAGGTGATTCGCTGCCGCTACCAAGGCATTCAGGGTTCGTGGTCATCGGCCTTGGTGATGCTTATTCACATCGAGGAGCAGTTGGAGGAGTGGGTGCCGGAGGCGGCTCATCGCGGTGATGCGCGGCGATTCTTCGCGTACACGCGACTGGAAGTGCTGAGGCGATGGTACGATTCGCTGCCGCCGGAGCGAGAAACAGAACGCGCGTGGTGCAAGAGCCAGGCGCAGGAAGTTGTAAAAGTGTATTTCAGCGTTGATGCATCGTTGTTGCGGCTTGATCCAGCAGTTCCAATGATCTTCCCAGATGACGTCTACAAGGCTGGAGAGGCAAAAGCGGTTTCGCCGTGAGCGTTCGTAGTCGTGGTCATGTTCGGTGAAGCTTATGGGTCTTCGTGTCACATTCGTGAGCGGGCCTCGCAGAAGCGGGAAGAGTTGCGTGATCCAGGCCATGCTGGAGCGCGTGTGGAAGGTCAAGCCGCATTACCTGCGATTGACGACTCCGTCGGGCGATAAAGTCCACTCGAAGCCCACGATTTCGGATCAATTCAAGAAGTGTGTCGCGAGCGCCCAGTGGCTTCCGTACAACCCGGAGCGCATCTTCGAATCGCTGCCGGAGTTTTTGAACGGCATTCACAGGGCGGATCGTTACGGGTCGGTGGTGATCGAAGCGGATGCCGATCCTGATCTTCGATGCGCTTACCCTTACGACCATCGCTTGTTCGTGATGCCCATGCCGCATGCAATACAGGACGTATTCCGTGATCCAAAGTGTGCGGCCCAGGAACTCCAGCGGGTGCTGGATGACACGCAAGCCTTCGCTTCGGAGATTTTCGGGTTGTTTGCCGATCGTGAAGATAACGAGCCATCCGAACCGCGGGCCGATCTCTCCGCGACTCAGATGCGCGGGTTTTTGAATTCGCCGCTGGGGGATGAGCTGGCCACGCGCATCCAGTTGCAGCAGCCCTATCACGGGCTGGTGGAGAGCGACGTCATCGTGGTGAATTCGCAGGCGGGGGAGAAGAACGCCGAGAGTGACGAGTGCATTCGCCGGATTCGGCAGCTTTTGGATCGCCTGCGAGCCGGCCGAAGCAAAGCCAGCGAACTATTCGTCTGCGATCCGGCCGACCCCAAAGATCTCACTTGCAAGGGGCTCATGCAGGCGCTCAAACCGATGTGCCAGCGGGGGAGCTAGTGTGGTTTCAGATTGCGAGCTTGTCATTCTGATCAACGTCAACGCGAAGAATTTCATGGTGTTTGGTCGGCGAGATCCTTCGCTGCGCTCAGGATGACAATACGCATCTAATCGTCTCAAAAGCAAGCGCGGAAGGCGGTCAGACGGTCTTGAAGTGCTCGAACGATTGGCGGCATTGGCGGCAGTAATAGATGGCGCGGCACAGGGTCGGGCCGAACATGGACTCCATGTCCGTCTGGTCGGAATTGCAGTGCGGACAGGGAACCCTGGCAGGAGCGGTGCCCAGTTGAACCAGCCCATTGATGGGCGGGGAAAAGCCGATCTCCCTGAGCTTTCGGCGGCCCTCTTCGGTCATGCGATCGGAGGTCCACGGGGGATCGAAAACTACGTTCACGTCAACATCGTTCTCGCCGATTGCTGCGAGCGCGTGCCTGATGTTGTCGCGGATCATGTCGATTGCGGGGCAGCCGACGAAGGTCGGAGTGACATCGACCGTCACATGGCGATCGTTGACGCGGACGCCGGCAATGATGCCCATGTCCACCACGCTCAGCACGGGGATTTCCGGGTCAGTCACCGACTCGATCGCCTGCCACAGGGCGCGCTCGCGAGGATTGTCGATTGTCGATCTGCGATTGTCGATTGCGTTGCGATCCTGATTCGAGGTGTTGACTCCCATGGCTTCACCATTTTGCTGTCGGATCAAGTTTGAATACGGACTGCATTTGCTCCACCAATTCACGCAGGGCAGCGGGGTGACGTCCGACGCGGCCACCATAGACGGGGACGGCGTTTTCCGGAATGTGGAGCATGGCGGCCTGAAGCACGGGGGCGACGGCCGAGCCCCATTCTTTTTGCAAATCCTCTTCGCGCGGGCAGATTCCCAACTGGGCGAGGGACTGATCAAATTCACTGGGCTCGAACAGGCCCAGAGCGTACGGGTACAAAGTGTCGAGCGAGGTTTGCATTCGAGCGTGACTTTCGCTAGTGGCGTCACCGAGATGCAATACCCAGCTTCGGCCATGCATCAAGTGATATTTCTCCTCGCCGCGAAGTTTGGCGGCCAATTGGGCGAGCGGTTTCAAGGTGCCTTGAGCGAGGGCCGTCAGCCGGACGGTCTCGGCGGCGTCATACAGAAACTGTCGCAGCACGCTGAATCCCCAGTCCCCCCTGGGAAGCGAAACCAGCGCGGCACACCGGAACTGCCGGACTCCGCGTCCAAAGGCCAGCGAGTCGGGGTCAGGCTCCCCCAACTCGTGCAACATTCGATAGTAGGCCTGGGCGTGGCCAATTTCGTCCTGGGCCATGGAAGAAAAGGCGATGTCGGCCTCGAGGATCGGTCCGTGTCCGGTCCACTCTGAATTGCGGTGGCCGATGACCAGCTCGTCGTCCGCCAGTCGGTACAGGAGGTTGATGATGGCGTCCCGGACTTGGCCTTCCACGGCTTGGAATGAGTTAATGGTTGCGAGCATAAGCGTTCATCGTACAACGGGAGCAGATGGGAATCGACCACTCTCTCTCCATTGTTGGCCGCGCTAGGTGTGATGCCAAATTGAATCGTTTTGCCTTCCGCGCGAAGGGCGGCCGCGGCGGTCTTGCCGGGGTTCGGAAAAAAGGGCGAATGACCAACAGTTTTCCGAATCACCCACAAAAAAGTAACACTCAGGAATCGGTTCGCCGTGGCATCTTGTGCTGCAAAAGTTCCGATTACGGCGGACTGAGTGTCGGGTCCAATAGGTATTTACCGGAAAGGATGAGAAACAGTTCATCGGAGGGGCTAGGATTGTGGAGTCGGAGGGGACGGAGCGTCGAAATGACATTGGAACAGGGACTCAAGACGTACCAACAGCAGCTTCCCAGTCTTCTGCCTCAGCACGAGGGGAAGTGGGCCCTGATCATCAGTGACGGCAACTTGCTGGTTTGTGAGTCGGAGGAGGAAGCCAACCGGATTGGTTTCGCAACATACGGAAAAGTTAACGATTTCTTGGTGACCAGGATTGAGCCCGAGGCTCCACACTCTGAGCCAAACTGATAGAATAGCGCATGCGCTCGGAGAGGGATCTTCGCGTTTGATGCCTGGCTGGACACGCTCCCGCCTGCGGCCAATTTATTGGCTAAAAGCCACGGCCCCCGCACGCCGAATGCGCACGAGGGCCATGGCCTTATGAATATGCTTCCTGGTTAACCATCCGGTTGAGTCAACCATCAATCGTCATCGTCGTGGTCATGGACCTCCCAGTCCGGGTTGACCTCATAGTAGCGATATACTTGCTGGGTCCACTGGGGTTCGGCCAGATTAGTCCAGCGCTCGGTTTCGATTACCGGGGCGGCTTTCCATCGATCGGCCGTAATCGTGAGTACGAAGTCGTTGTTATCCACGCGCAATGCGGACCAGGGAATGGGCACGCTTGTCCCATCTCTGGTGGTTACAGCGTAGAGAATTCTCCCGCTCTCGGGATCGAGCACGACTTCGTTGATCTGCCCCAAGGTAGCGCCATCGGCTGTGCGAATCGTGCGCCCGCGCAACTCGGAAACCCGGTGCGCCGTTGTGGGCGGCTGCGTCCATCGTTCGGTATACGCCGTTACTGGCTTGTCTGAAGTCCGCACGATGGTTTTCTGGGTTTTCCAATAGGGCGTCTGGTTGTACGAGGTGTAGGTTCGGGTGGCGAACTCCGGGTCCGCGAAATTGGGGACTTCTTTGGTTGTGAAAGTTGGCATGGTTTCCAGTCGAACCGTCTCCACGGGGAGTTCATACGTTCGACTCGCCACGGAATAACGACCAGCGGGCCACGGGATGGGGTAGAGCTTGTCGCTTGTACTGCTCATCGTGCCGATACCGTAAATTACCCGGCCGGAGTTAACATCAACAACGAGGTCTTCGACCTTGCCAATGTTCTCGCCTTTGCTGGTGATCGGGCGTCCGATGACTTCGGTGGACTTGTGCACTGTACGCGAGACGGTTTTGCCGTCCTTGGTGATTTCCTTCGTGGTCGTCGTTTCGCGTTTGGGTTGGGCTTGGGCAAATGCCACAGGAGTCAGGAAGGCGAATAATACAGCCGCCGAACCAAGTGTTTGTGCGCACCTCGATCTCATTGCTGTTCCTTTCAATCAATTTGGTTTGCGATCGAACATAGCTCAAGCAGCGACCACCGCTTATCACCTTTCGATCATGAAATTCGTCCGAAGGTGATCTTAAAAGGCGCACTCTGTTGGGAAGATGAATTTGGTATGAAGCATTTGAATGGCAAGGGCCCTGCGCGATTCGTTGTGCCTTGGGGTTTTGCTTAATGGGCCAATTCTAATGGGTAGTCTGAATGAAATGGCAACGGAAGCGGCGGAAACGAAACGCAGGATGTATCCGTGGAACGGGAGTGGACGGGAATCGAACCCGCCAAGAGCCGCGCGAGCGACCCTTCAACGGCTTTGAAGGCCGTTGGCGCGATGACGTAAGTAGTGATTCTGACGCGATTTCTGAAAACGCCGATTCGGCGCGCACCAAAATCAACACCAAGCAGCTCGAAAAAATGGACCAAATCGACCCCGACTTGGCGGCAATTGTCCGCGCCTGGCCGGAGCTGTCGGAAGCGCTGCGGGCGGGAATCGTGGCAATGGTAAAGGCAAGCGCGGCCCGAAAATGAATCGGGGGGATTGGAAAGGACGACCCCCCTGGCAAAGACCAGCGCGCGAATCGGCCCCCAAGCCTTCGGTGCGCAGTACTAGCAGGGGTATCCCCGTCTTAAAGGAATCAACCGTTTCAAAGGAATCAATGAAAGGAGTTGACGATATGCCCGGACGACCCCGGATGACTTATAAGCGAGTCATGGCCTTAGTTGAGCTTGCCAAGGCGCTAGGCGATGCGATCGACCATGCAATGCCTAGGCACACCCGACTCGGCAGTATCGAGAGCGATGCGGACTGGGCTTGGCACGAAGCCGAAGATGCGGTGATACTCGCATCGATTGAGCTTGACGAACTTGCCGAATTGGTGAGGAAAAAAGCCGACCGGGCGGAAGGGATTGACCGACTCAACAATCCCGAACTCCAGCCGCATGGCGAGCTTGGCGACCCCGAAACTCCCATTGGATAAGCAAGCTGCATACCCTCTTACGCGGGCGTGCGTGCGCGGGGGAGAGGGGGGATTGGGTTTTGTACCCGGCAAACCGCTGGCGGGCATTCCAGCGACTCGCCGATAAAAGCCGCATGAACAGTGGCAATCGACTGGGCCGGGTAGTCATTGGGTTCGTGGCGGTAGTTGTTGTCGCCATGGTTGCCTTCGCGCTAGGATGGGT
>JBKJYI010000270.1:0-2670 GCA_046715855.1 Phycisphaerae bacterium | reverse complement strand
CTGTTATCCGGCGCATTGCCAGGCCAAGGTCAAAGAGCCATGCATCTTTGCCTTTCAAACGGCCTCTGAGGTCGCTTATGACGCCTTCAATGGCACTTACCCGCGCCGGATAAGCGGTATCGACATCCAGCTCGCGAAGCCGAACCCTCTCGTCCTCGAACGCGCTTGTCAAAAACGCAGCCGCCGGGCTGACCGGCGTCGTCTCAAATAACTGCGCCGACCTCAAACCGAGGCCAAAAGCGTACCAATCCACGCGGCCCATCGCCACCGGAAACCTGATCGACCCCCGATATCTGACCGGCTGGCCGTCGACAATTAACGGCTCGAATTTTGACGCCTTCGCCGCTGCTTCCGCGGCAGCCTTCAACTCAGGATGGCACGAGGCCGAGCATTTAGCCGAAACTACACTGCCGTCGCCGTCCACGGTCACATTTACCGAGAGCGTAGTGCCGTCGGCACCGCTGATCACGAGGTCGTCCGGCACGCTCGGCTTAACCAGCATCGTGGCTCGTTCGTTAATATTCCCAAACCTGGCGGCCGACGAACGCTCGTCCGCATCTTTTTGTGCACTGATTGACAGGGAGAAAACAAAGATCGAGATTATCGCAAAAACCGGGATTCTTCTCATAAAAATATATTCTAGCGAAGCATCACACGCTTTCCAACGCCGGAATGTTGCGCTAATTTGGCCGAAACCGCTAGGGCAGGAGTTTGATTTGAGGTCGGGAGCGGGCCAACGGGCACGCAGGCGACTTAAAAACCAAGTTAGTCAGTCATGCCCCGATCCGGCAGTCAGGTGTCAAGCAGCCATTTTTACAAAGAGGGCATCTGTCGCAATCTTCCGATTGATGTTAACAATAAGGTTCTCCCGCATCGTGTCTATCTCGGCCAGCCACGCGGGCGGTTTGGCGTTGCCAATCCGTGGCGCAATTGACGCGAGCTTATCAGCCAGGTCTGTATTGACGAGCCGAGATTCGTCGCGGGTAATTTGCACTGTCCAAAGGTCGTGAATTAATGACTGCAGAATGTCGAGGTTTTCCTCAAATGCGTCTTTGTTTTTAGCGTCATTCATCGCTTCCGCAATGCCGAATAGCGATGCCCGGTCACCGGCCGCGATACCGGAGATGACCGAGAGCATTCGGTCACGCTGGGCGCGAAACTTATCGACCTTTATTGAAAGTGCCCGCCCGATACTGCCCCGCGCGAGCCTCGAAGCAAGCCGGGCTTCGTCATGCGAATACGCCCGTTCCTCGATCAGAAACCGCTCGATTTCCGCGTCGGAAACCGGCGCGAACCGGAGCGTCTGACACCGCGACCGGATCGTCGCCAGCAGCGAGTCGGGCCGCGATGTGATCAGAAAGATATACGATGTCGCCGGCGGCTCTTCAAGTGTTTTCAACAGAGCGTTGGATGATGCCTCGTTCATTTTGTCTGCGTCATCAACGATGAAAAACCGCGCCCCGGCCTCGTAAGGCATAAAGTTGGCGTGTGCTTCCAGGTCGCGAATGGCATCGATAAGAATGAATCTTTTATACGGCACAACCTTGCCCACATCCGTGTGCCCGCCAAAAAAAACCTTCTCAAAGGCATCTTTGTTCTTGTCCGTGACGTCTGGGATGACAAAATTGCCGGCCCGGCCGCAAACCGAACAGACGCCGCACGCTTCGCCGTCAGCCGGCTTCGGGCAGATGAGGGTCCGCGCCAATTCCAGCGCGAATTGAAGCTTACCGACACCATCCGGACCCGCGAATAGCAGCGAGTTCGGCACCCGCCCGCGCTCTCTCAGGCGCTTTAAGGTTTGCTTTACCGCGTCGTTCCCGACAAGTTTGCTGAACATTATTCCAGAAAGGTTGAGACGATTTGCGATACGTCCTTATGAATTTCCTCGATGGCACGCGCCGCTTCGACAATCACGAACCGGGCTTCACGCTTTGCTATTCCGAGATACGCCTCGCGTACCCGGCCGTAAAACTCTGCTGTCTCCTCGTCCATCCGGTTTCGCTTTGCCTGAACGTCGTCGCGATCGATCATCCGGCGGATGGCCTCCGCGACAGTTATGTCGAAGAAGAGCGTCAGGTCCGGCTTTAACCCGCTGGTCGCAAGCTCGATGACCTGGTTGACCTTCTCCTCCGGAAAGCCGCGGCCCGCGCCTTGATATGCGAAGGTTGCGTCCGCGTAACGATCGGAGATCACAATGCGGCCCTGTTCAAGCGCAGGCTTGATCAAAAACTCGACGTGCTGGGCGCGGTCGGCAGCAAATGCCAGCAGCTCGGCCATCGGCGCGATTGTTTCATCGGTCTCGAGAAATGCTTCCCTGAGGCCGCGGCCCAGCGCCGTTCCACCAGGCTCGCGAGTTTGTAAAACGTTCCGGCCCTTAAGACGCAGGTCACCGGCCAACATACGCAGCTGCGTGGACTTTCCGCTGCCGTCGATACCTTCGAACGTGATGAATTTTCCCTTCAAGATGCGGGTTCGGGTGCGGGCGGGCGGCGCTCCTGCGATATCGAGGAAATGGCGTGCTTAAATATCAAAACATCGGGCCCGCCGACGTCGAGCAGTACGGAAAACTTGTCGAAACTCTTAATGCGGCCGGCGATGGTCGCACCCTGCAGGAGATGGATTACCACGGTTATTCTTTCGCGTCGGGCAGAGTTTAAAAAGGCATCCTGA
>JBKJYI010000269.1:0-3038 GCA_046715855.1 Phycisphaerae bacterium | reverse complement strand
TTTTTCATGTTTTCTCGTTGCCTGGGTCGGCCTGGCTTGCCCGGTTGTGTGCGTTGCTCGCAATGTGCCGACCGATAATCAGCCTGCGCGCGGGTGCTGCGCGCGCCACCAAGCTCCTGATGAGAATCCTAATCCGATGCCATTGCCGTATGTGCCCTGCGCGGATGCTTGCTTTTGCTCTGGCATAGCCGTCGCCCCTCTGAAGGCGGACGTATCCTTCAGCATCTCTCTCGTTTTGTTTCCTAGCGTTGCCGACTCGAATTTGCTGCTCAATCCCATCGTCAGTCATCTATCGCCTTTCACGCACTTGCTGGGGCACGCCCCTCCCGATGTTGGACGATCCCTCCCTCTCTTGATTTAGACACTCCCACCACCTTCCTTGCGAGTAGTTCGCTTTGATGTGCGACGTGGTTCGACCTTTTTGGTCGGCTTGTCGCGTGGTGAGTCTAAACCAAGGTGAGAATATGTCCTTATCAACGAGGGGACTGACAACTTTACTTTCTGACGGTGAGCCACTTGGGTCGGTTGATGTTCCTCGCCCGGCACGTCGTTGGAAGGCCCGCGTCCTTCTGCCGACGCTCATTTTTGGGTCGACAGCGGGACTGTTGGCGTACTCAGCCAGAAGCGCACTGCTTCCGATCGCCGAAGTCTGGGTTACGCCGGTCGTGGCGGCTCCTCGCGGTACCGCCAGCCCGCCGACCGAAGCAGCGGAACTTCCTACTGCAGAATTAGGTGCAGGACATGGCGCAATGCTTGTTCAAGCCCCGGGTTGGATCGAACCTGCGCCGTTCGCCATCAGCGTGCCGGCTCTTACGGAAGGCGTGGTTCGAGAGGTTTTCGCCTTAGAGGGCGATCATGTCGAGTTAGGTCAAGTTGTAGTCCAACTCGTCGACGAAGATGCGAAACTAAACGTTCAAGTTGCAGAGGCTCAGCTTGAAGGCTTCAAAGCTGACGTGGCGCAAGCGGAAGCTGAAGTTGAAGCTGCCCAGTCACGAGTGGAGGAGATTCGAGATCAGCTTGCGCGAGCGACTCAGCTGGTTACGACTGCCGGCGGTCCTGAGGGCGAACGGGCTCAATTGGCCATCCGTCTTAGGGCTGCGGAACAATCGGCTAAAGCGCTTCAAGCCGCGGTTGGTGTGGCAATGGCCGATGTTCACGAACAAGAGGTGATATGCGCTGCATCCCGGTTAGCACTCTCTCGCACAACCATATTGGCTCCGGCGAGCGGGATAGTAATGTCGCGCCTTGTGGAACCTGGCACAAGGATTTCCATGAGCGGGCGTGCCGCAACAACTTCATCGGAATCAATGAGTGGAACCGTGTTACGAATCTACGAGCCCACCATGCTACAGGTGCGGGTGGACGTTCCATTGGCTGATTTCTCGAAGCTTAGAATTGGGGGAACAGCAGAGGTCGTCACTGAGGCTTTGCCAGATGTAGTACTCAAGGGAAAGCTCATTCGCATCGTCCACGAAGCAAACATTCAACGCAATACTGTTCCAGTTAAGGTTGCCATCGAAAATCCCAGTGAAGTCCTCAAGCCCGAAATGCTAGCGCGGGTGCGATTCTACGGGGACGCCCAATCGACTTTATCAACAAGCAGCATCGGTCCGGTTACGGGTGATAGCGGAGGATTTCGCCTACTTGTGCCCAAACAAGCGCTTCTGGATCAAAAAGCAGAGCTCGCCCGCGTTTGGATGGTAAAGCATGACGCCCGAACCAGCGGGATGATTGCATCGTCTAAAGAAATCAAGACCGCCCCTAGCAACGTGCCTGGATTCGTTGAGGTGTTGTCGGGGTTGCAGGCTGGCGACCGAGTCATCGTTGATCCCCCTGCAGGCGTGCAAGACGGCAACCGTGTGCGGATCCTTGGCGAGAAAAAAATTCAAAGTCTTTCGGAGAATGAAACATGACCCTGATTCAGTGTAGGGGCTTGACCAAGACGTACAAGAAAGGCGATGCGACCATCACACCGCTCCAGGAGCTGGATCTGGATGTCGTCGCCGGTGACTTCCTTGCCCTGATGGGTCCCTCGGGCAGCGGGAAAACAACACTTCTCAATCTTATAGCGGGCATCGATCAGCCCACGGGTGGGAGTCTGACTATTGGCGGCACAAACATCGCCACGCTTTCCAGAGCGCAGCTTGCCGATTGGCGAAGCGAAAATGTTGGTTATGTGTTTCAGCTCTATAACCTTGTGCCCGTCCTGACCGCTTATGAAAACATAGAGCTGCCGCTCTTGTTGCACAAAATGTCAGGTCGGCAGCGACATGAACGCGTGGCCACAGCCATGAAATCAGTGGGCATCGCCGATCGCAGCGACCACTACCCCCGTCAACTATCCGGCGGCCAGGAGCAGCGCGTCGCCATTGCCCGCGCAATTGTCACGGACCCGAAAATCATCGTGGCCGACGAGCCAACCGGCGACCTCGACCGCGAAGCTGCTGCCTCCATCATGAAGCTTCTCGTTCGGCTCAATCGGGATCTTGGAAAAACCCTTCTCATGGTCACCCATGATGCAAAGAGCGCATCCTTTGCGAGTCGGACGCTGCATCTAGAAAAGGGAAAATTACTAGAGGCATTTCAGTCAGGGGAGGTCGGCGTATGATTGCGCTTCGATACTGGCCCGTTGTCTTAAAGCAGGTCAGCAGACATCGCACGCGAAGCTTGCTCACGATTGCTGGTGTGACCATCGCGATGTTTCTGTTTATTACCGTTCAAACGCTCCAGCACGGCGTGAACGAGGCGACGGAGATGACTGCCGCCGATCAGACCCTAGTCGTTTATCGTGAGAATCGATTCTGTCCGGCGACGAGTCGTTTGCCCGAGCATTACGAGAAGCGAATTGAAAAAATCGCGGGTGTCGTCAACGTAGTCCCGATGAAAATCGTTGTCACCAATTGCGCCGCCAGCTTGGACGTGATTACTTTCCGTGGAGTTCCCACAACGAAGATCGAGACCGTGTCCGCCAAGTGGGTGGTGGTAAGCGGTTCTAAAGAAGAATGGTCTCGCCGCTCGGATTCTGCGCTGGTTGGTGA
>JBKJYI010000268.1:0-4088 GCA_046715855.1 Phycisphaerae bacterium | reverse complement strand
GGGTAGCGAACTCGGAGGGCGTACAATCGCCGGGCGTGCAAGACTCATTGCCATCGCCAGAAGAAGTACTTCGATCGAATTGGCGGCGGTGCGCCGTGCAGGGACTGGTCCTCGAGGCGGCGGGGATCTCTTATGAAATTCAGGCGCGGCCAGACGGGTTCGCGATCGTGGTGGCCGCTGGGGACGCGGCGCGGGCGCGGCGCGAGCTTGAAGAGTACGCGGAAGAAAACCCGGTACCGCCTGCTGTGGCGGCGGTGGTGCTTCGCGGCGGCGGATGGGTGGGGGTTGGCTCGTACGCGCTGATACTGGCGGTGCTGACCGCGCTGCAGCACAACGATATTTTCTCGGATGCTTGGCTTAATGCGGGCAGGATGAATGCCGGGCTGGTGCGAAGCGGCGAGCTGTGGCGGGTGGTAACCGCACTGACGTTGCACGTGGATGTTGCCCATCTGGTGGGCAATATTCTCATTGGCGGCTTGATCGGGCTGTTCGCAGGTCAGGTTTTGGGTTCGGGGCTGGCGTGGATGAGCATCCTGCTGGCCGGAGCGGCCGGGAACCTGATGAGTGCGTCCATTCGCCCGGACTTGCACACGGCCATTGGAGCATCGACCGCCGTTTTCGCCGCACTGGGAATTCTGGCGGGGCACACCTGGGCCGGCCGGCACCACATCCGCGCGACGACCCTGGCCAAGCTCGCCCCAATCTTGGGCGGCGTGATCCTGCTGGGCTACCTGGGCACCGGCGGCGAGCGGACGGATGTGATTTCGCACATGACGGGCTTCTTATGCGGGCTGCTGCTCGGATGCGCGTATGGCAAACTCGGGCCGCGGATCACGTTTGGACCAGCTATGCAATTGGCTTTAGGCGGCGGCGCGATTGCGCTTATGGCACTCTCATGGGTCTTCGCCCTTGCGTGATTGTCGAAGGCCAGAGATCCCTCCATCTGACCCACGACCTGGCGAAAGGCTGCCAGACCGTGCCACCCCGGTTTACGGGCTCTGTCTCGATAGCGCCTGGGCCTTCTCGACGAGTTGGAGGAATTCGGCGCGGTAGCCGAAGGGGTCGGCGCCGCGGGAGTTGGCCGCGACTTCGCGGACGAAGTCGTAGTCGAAGAGGTCGATGGCATCAGCCGGAGTCGAGCCGTGGATTTTGCTGTAGCTGGACTGGCGAAGGAGCATGCCGAATGACGCGACCGAGGCCGCAAAGGCAAAGTCGTCGGAGCTGGCTTCGAAGGCGGCCCCGGAATCGACAACGGGCACCTCGATCAATTTGCTGACATCTTCGTCCGGCTCCTTGTAGCGAAGTTTGACGGTCATCAGCTCGCCGGAGGCTGCGGCGGGAGTGAGGGAATTGGCGATTGTCGATTGTCGATTGTCGATTGGATCAGATTCATCGTCGTCGCGAGCCGAGGACTTCAGTCCGCGCGGATGCTCGGAATCTGTATCTTCCTGGTTGATTTCGGAGTCATCGCCCTCCGTGCCTCCGTGCCCTGTTCGGGCTTCCTCCTTGGGCGCCCTCACCTCCGTGCCTTCGTACTGGTATTTGAGCGGGTCGATGGGCGGTGCGGCATCCGGCGGAGTGACACCGGCTGGCACAATTTCGTAGAGGGCGGTGACGGTGTGGCCGGCGCCGATTTCGCCGGCGTCCTTGCGGTCGTCGTTGAAGTCCTGGGCGGCGAGCATGCGGTTTTCGTAGCCGATGAGGCGATACGAACTGACCTGGGCCGGGTTGAACTCGACCTGAATCTTCACGTCCTTGGCGATGGTGACCAGAGTGCCGCCCATTTGATCGACCAGCACTTTCTGGGCCTCGTTGATCGTGTCGATGTACGCGTAGTTTCCGTTGCCCTTGTCGGCCAGCATTTCCAGCGTGCCGTCCTTCAGGTTGCCCATGCCGTAGCCCAGCACGCTCAGGAAAACGCCGCTCCTGGCCTTCTCTTCAATGAGCCGCTGCAGCTCTTCGCGATTGCTCACGCCCACGTTGAAGTCGCCATCGGTGGCCAGGATTACGCGATTGACTCCGCCCTCGACGAAATGCTGGATCGCCGTGTCATAGGCAAGCTGAATGCCCGCGCCGCCGTTGGTCGATCCGCCGGCCCGTAGACGCTCAATGGCATCGAGAATCGCGGTGCGATCTGCCCCGTTGGTCGCAGGCAGCACGAGTCCAGTCGCTGCGGCGTACACGACAATCGCGACGCTGTCATTGCGCCGCAAATTGTTCACCAGAAGTCCGAGCGATTCCTTGACCAGCGGCAGCCGGTTGGCCGACTGCATCGATCCCGACACGTCGATGAGAAACACCAGGTTAGCCGCAGGCCGGGTGCGGTCGTCGAATTCCATGCCCTTGATGCCGATTCGGGCGAGACGGTGCTGGGGTTCCCACGGACACTCGGCCACCTCGACGTTCACCGAGAACGGATGCTCGCCCGTGGGCAGCGGGTAGTCGTAATCGAAATAGTTGATCAGCTCCTCGATCCGCACCGCATCCCTCGGCGGCAGCGCCCCGCCCTGCAAAAACCGCCTCACATTCGAATACGAGGCCGTATCCACATCGATCGAAAACGTCGAAAGCGGCTCGCGAGTCACAAGGAGAAATGGATTTTCCGAAACCGCTGCATAATGCTCGGCGGTAGACAAGTCGTCGCGACCCATGTCGCGCTCGGCCTGAAGGTCTTCAAGGTCGTTAGCTGACTCTTCGCCACCGCCTTCAATCCAATAAACGCCTGTGGAGACCCAACCTTCACCCGCGAACCCCGACACCGTGCCATTTCGCATGAATAGCTCATTTTGATTGATCCGGAGTTGTCGTGAACGCGACTCAGGTTCTTTCGACAAACGAAGATGTTGAACCCCTCCGGCAGGAAAGCGAACGTCCACACCTAAATGGCTGCCGACGTAACCCAGCGAGTCACGTTGTGTCGATGGCGAGAGTCCAACCGTAGGTTCCAACGTCGCCATTTGTTGTTGTTGAGCCGAAACTTGCGTCTGCGCTGAGTTAGGATCGCCTCTCCGAATCAACGGGGCGTCCTCTCCGTAACCGCGAATTTGTCGAACTGGGGGAAGCTTTCGCATTTCGTCCAGTTGCTGGCGGAGGGAAGCTACCTGCGCCTCCTTTTCGTTAGGCAACAAACGAGAATTCGAAATCGCCTCCTGTAGTTGCAATTGCTGTTGCGACCGAGCCGCGACTCGGTGGGCGAGAATGGTGCGAAGACCCTCAACGGCCTCAGGGTAGCCCGGGACGGCTTCGAGCGCCGATTCGAAATAGCCCTGTGCCTCGTCATATTGCCTGGCTCGGACGCGTTCGTTGCCCTGCGCGGTAAAGGCTGCGGCGTTTTTCAATTCCGAATTGACCTGATCGGGAGAGCCTGGCTGAGGATTTGCGAGGTACTCTTGGTCCGCAAATTCTCGCGCAGGGGAGAGCTTGGGCAGGAATTGGTCATAAGTGACCGCGAAGACCAAGGCCACGCATGCGGCCAGGGAGAGTGGGATCAGCGTGCGGCGAAAACCAAGTCTGGAGCGTCTAAGCCCATCAGTACCGCGACTGTGAGGGAGCGGGGTTGGCAGTGTACTATGCTCATTTTGCCGATCATCGCGCAGCCCGGCCCCGGAGGGGGCCGAGGCTTGTAGCCACGGGTGGAGCGCAGCGGAACCCGTGGATAGCGCGTGCGAAAATTCTCCCGCCCCGGCAGGGGCGGAGGAACCGTCGGTCTCCCGTCCCGCATGGGCAAATTGCGCCTTGATCTCCGCCCGGTGAAGATACCCCAGCGGAATTACCGATTCACTTTGCAACTGTGCCGTCAGCGCATCCGCAACGGTTCGGATGTCCATCACTGCCCGCTGCAACTCCGATGAGCGATCGATCTCGGCCTGAATTTCCACTCGCTCGGCCTCATCGACTTCGCCGAGGGCGAAGGCGGTCAGTCTTGGATCGTCTTGTGAAAGAGTCATGGTGCGCTCCTGCTGAATTCTTCCACCCCTTCAGGGTGGGCGTGTTTCTTTCAATTGTCCGGGGGTATCGCTTCGCTCAACCCCCGGCTACTTTCGTTGACCCCTGCGGGGTCGCCCCGCTCCCTCACGGTCGCGGTACTG
>JBKJYI010000267.1:0-4204 GCA_046715855.1 Phycisphaerae bacterium | reverse complement strand
ATTTTATTGACATCGCGGGAGGTGTTGACGCTTTCCGGGGTGAATCGTACCAAAATGGATCACTCTGCCCGGGACCCTGTTGGTAGTGGCTGCTGGCAGTCTGGGCATATTGCGCTAAATAGCCCTGTTTAAGGTTGAGTAGGTGTAAGTCCCCGCACGAAGTTGGTTGGGCATCTGGACAAAAGTCCGAAAATCGAGTAAGAAGCAGACTCAATTATTGGCGTCCGCCTTGACGAGGGGTGAAAAGCATCAATGCCCGGCCTGTTCCGGAATTATTTCAGGAGGATGGATCGATGAGAAAATCGTTGTTGGTAGCGGGTTGTTTTGCGGCTGCATCATGGACCGGAGTGTCTCAAGCAGCCGAGTTTGCCATGCAACCCGTCCGCGCATCCGGAACCCATACCGTTGTGGGCAATGAGATTCGGCTCACCGGCGGCGGTCAGCGAGTCATCGTGGAAGTCAAACTCAAGAACTACTCGCCCAATGCGCTGAAGACTTACCAGGCGCAGTTCAATTGCGCCGGATATTCCAGCGGAACCACGGGCGTTCTTGCTCCCGCTTCGCTGGCATGCCCCAGCGCGAACGAGACGGGCCATACGTTTTGTCGCAATTCCTACGGCGAGCCCGCCGGCTTGGGATCGCCCAGGTGTGCCGACATTGACCCGGGACCTGCCGTAGACTTGCGATGCGGTACCGCGTGGCTCACCCGAGATAGGACGGATTTTGTCTTTTTTGGCCTTAATGTTGAAGCGAGTGCCGTAGACATCAGCACTTGTAACTACCGCTGGGGCGGGACACTCGGAGGCGATCTGGCTTTTGATGGCGGTACAACCTATTACGGCGGCAGTTGGGCAATTGATGTTCCGGCCAACGCCGTTGGCACCTTCACCATAGGATTCATTCCCGGATCGGGCATCACCTTCATGGCCAACGAGAACAACGAGGAAATCAATCCGCTCCTGGTAACTCCGGGAAGAATCACGGTCCTCTGTTCCAACTCCGCACAGTGCAACGACAACAACAGCTGCACGAATGACACTTGCAACGGGCAGGGAAGCTGTATCAACAGTCCCAACTACAATGTTTCCACGCAATGCTGCAACCCATCGAATGGCGCGCTGACGACCATTTCAGACGGAAACCAGTGCACCGACGACAGCTGCAATACCAGCACGGGCGCCGTGGGTCATTCCAACGCGCCCTCCGGCGCGGCATGCGGCAATGCGGCCAATTCGCAGTGCGATCTTTCCGATACCTGCAACGGGACGGGGCAATGTCAATCCAACATTTTGCCCTCGGGAGAACCATGCGGCAGCACGACGCATACAGATTGCAATTTTGCCGACACGTGCAATGGTGCGGGTGCTTGCCTGGCAAACCTCCAGCCGGTCGGCACCCCCTGCGGAAGTTCGTCCACCGGACCATGCGACGCGGCAGATACGTGCAACGGGAGTGGGACGTGTCTGGCGAACACTTTGCCCAACAACACGCCTTGTGACGATTCGCTCTTCTGCACCGACAACACCCGCTGCACCGGTGGGGCGTGCGGCGGCGGCGCACCTCGCAATTGTGCGGACTCACTAACCTGCACGACCGATAGCTGCAATGAAGCCAGCGGTTCCTGCGTAAATTCTCTTGACTCTGGCAGGTGCCTCATCAGCGGCGCATGCTATGTCGATGGTGATCTGGAGCCCGGCAACACCTGCGCCGAGTGCGACCCCGCCGCCAACACATCGGATTGGACCGACCTGGTGGACGGGAGCCTGTGCAACGACGGTAACGCGTGTACCGGGACCGGCCGCGAGGGGATCGGCTTCGACACGTGTACCGGCGGTACGTGCGCGGGCGTGGTGGATGCGCAGTGCAACGACCAGTGCGAATTCGCCGTTCCCGCCATAGTCGGAGTGAACATCAGCACGAACGCTTCGGCCGGCGACGACGGCGGAACGGCGTCGTGCCAAATCAACACGCACGCCGACATCTGGTTTGAATACACCGCCGATTGCGACGGTGTGGTGTTCGTAAGCACCACCGGTAGCAACATGTTGCCGGTCAACGATCCAGTGCTCAATATTTTCAGTGAGTGCGTGCTCAATGGAGGCGTTGAGGTCGCCTGTGACGATGACAGCGGGGCGGGTTTGAATGCAGCCCTGGTTTTCAACACGGTCCAAGACGAAGATTATTTCATCCGGGTTTCCGGGTTTGGAAGTAACAAGGGCGACATCGTACTCAACTTGAGGCCTGCAGGCGATTGCCTGATCGACGGGGTTTGCTATTTGGAGGACGAGCGCAACCCAGAAAACGATTGCCAGGCGTGCATCCCTGAGATTTCCACGACCGAGTGGTCTGCGATGGCTGAGGGTACCTCGTGCGGGAATCCCGGCGACACCGAATGCGACAGCCCGGATGCCTGCGACGGCTCGGGTGTTTGTGAGGTCAACTACAAGACCGATGACATCGCATGTCCAGACGATGGGCTCCAATGCACCAAGGACCTGTGTCTTGCCGGTTCGTGCACTCACCCCCCGCAACCGCTTGGCCTACCATGCGGGAGCCCGGCAGACACAGACTGCGACAACCCTGACACCTGCGACGGCGGCGGTCTATGCAGTTCAAACTTCGAGGGCCCCGGTTTTGCCTGCGGAGACCCAAGTTCGAAACAATGCGACAAGCCCGACGCCTGCAGCGGGGCCGGAGTATGCATGCCGCGCCACTCGCCCAATGGAATCGCTTGCAGCGATGGAGATATCTGCACGTCACCTGATCTTTGCCAGAGTGGCGTCTGCGTAGGCAATGCCATCCCGATTTCGCCCATTGTTCAAGCCATCAGCGGACGGCACATTCGAGTAACTCCGCGCCCGGTTGCTGATGACATTGCACCCGTGGCCTTGCATGTGACTTCGCCGGATTGGCCTTGTTTGGATCAGTGGATCAATGAGAGCGGCGCACTGGTTCCATTCGCCTCCCGCGTGTTCAAGACATCGGCCGACTGGGGCACCGTACTGATGCATGACCCTGATGTGGTGCCCAGCAGCACGTATGTGGTAACGGCTGAGTGCGGCACATACGTATCCGCTCCGGGCTCCGACGACACGCATCTTTGGGCCGACATCAACAACGATGGCATCATGGATTTCGAGGATCTCTCTCTGCTCGTGAACGCCTTCCGGGGCTTTTTTGTCCTGCCCCTGCAGGCCTATGATTTGTATCCGTGTGTGCCCAGTGGGCATGTTGATTTTTCGGACATCGCCTGGGCGGTCGATGCGTTCCGTGGTAAGCCGTATCCGTGCTCGCTACCCTGCCACGACTAGGCAGCGCGCATCGTTTGCATAAAGTCGAAGACGGAAGGGTCGGCCCCACCGGTCGGCCCTTTTTTTCGTCCCACGGTACTTCCCGATACGACCGCCCCTGTCGCCAGCAAGCTTGCAATAGCCCCAAATGGCCGGACATTACTGGTCAGGCATGCCAATGAATTTCTCCAGCGGGTCGAGTTCGGGCGAAAAGCCGCCCGACACAGCGGCGCGACCATCTTTGCCTCCTGGTCCAGCCATGAGCCCGCAGGAGTTTGGATCTCACTTTCGCGCCTGCGCTCGGATATTGTGGTTGATCGCCGTTGGCATCGTCGGGGACACCGCGGAGGCGGAGGACGTTGTGCAGGAAGCGGCCATGGTTGCATACCGAAAGCTCGACCAGTTTCAGCCCGGGACCAGCTTTCGAGCGTGGTCGGGGACGATTGTCCGGAACGTGGCATTGAATAGTTTGCGAAGCACCCGCAGGCGGCGTGGCACGGTGGGAGAATTGGCCGGCGTCAATCACGACTTGGCCGCGTCGAGTCATCCCCAGCACGGAAACGGCTCCGTGTCGGCCGAGAAGATGCTGGATTCGCGGGTCGCAGGGGCGTTGGCCGATTTAGGCGACGTCGCGCGTGCCTGTCTGCTTTTGCGAACGGTCGGGGAGTTGCACTACTCGGAGATTGCAGCGTTTCTGGCGATCCCTGAAGGGACCGCCATGAGTCACGTCCACCGCGCCCGGGTCTATTTACGCGAGCGGCTTGCGCCGGTCTGGGCCGATCTGGCCTCTCATTCCGGGAGTCAAATCTAAGCCATGAGCAGTACCCCCGAATCCCGGATGAACGAATTCCTGGATGATCAACTGGATCCTTCGGAGAGAGACGTCTTTATTGGCCTGCTTGGCAAGGATACCC
>JBKJYI010000266.1:0-3383 GCA_046715855.1 Phycisphaerae bacterium | reverse complement strand
CCACCCGCTCCAGCAGCAGGAGGTGCGTGACATCATTAACGGCTTTTTGCCCCCCGCCCTCGCCGCAAAGCTCGAAGGCGGATCCAATTTCGACAGTTCGGTCGAGCTGGAGCACAAGGGCGAGCTCACGCGATTTCGGGCCAACGTGTTCAAGGCCGGTGGGCAGTGGTGTGCGTGCCTGCGCCACGTGCCCAACCTGATCCCGACATTCGATTGGATGGGATTTCCGCAGGCTCTTGCGGAACGGCTCGTTTCGCACACCAACGGGATGGTGATCATCACCGGCGTGACCGGCTCGGGGAAATCCACGACGCTGGCGGCGCTGATTCACCTGCTCAACGCCCAGGGCGGTAACCGCATCATCACCGTCGAGGAGCCCATCGAGTACGTGCACAAGCGGATAAGCTCGACCATCGTGACGCAGCGGGAAGTGGGTCGTGATGTGGAGTCATTCTACGACGGGCTGAAGTACGGCCTGCGCCAGGACCCCAACGTGATTTTGATCGGCGAGATTCGCGATCGCGAGACGGCCGCGATGGCCCTGAGTTCGGCGGAAACCGGCCACTTGATTTTGACCACACTCCATACGCGTGATGCCAAAGGCGCGGTCACGCGGTTCGTGGACTTCTTTCCCTCGGATGCGCAAGACGACGTTCGCTCACAACTTTCGCTGAGCCTGCGATCGGTGGTGAGTCAGCATTTACTGCCCTCGGCCAAAGTCGGCGACCGCCGCGTCCTGGCCCTCGAGGTCCTGCACGTCAATCAGCCGGTTCGGGCGGCCATTCGATTCGGGAAAGTTGAGTCGATCGAGTCGGCGATCCAGACGGGCAAGCGCGACGGCATGATTCCGCTGGATGAAGACTTGATGAGGCTGGCTCAGGGCGGGCGCATCAGCATGGAGACGGCTCGCAAGTTCGCCAAAGACCCCGACGGGATGCAGCCGTAGGGTCCTTCTTGGGCCCTCATTTCATCATTTTTTTCGGACTAAATTAAATCAAAGGCGACCTTGCTCATTCCTGGATTGGTAAATCGAACCCTGTCTGTAAGCTTGAACCGATTTGTTCAGCGTTTTTGTTGATAAGAAAAAAGCTTGCTCGACGCGCTCCGTTAACCTAACATATACCTACCATGAGTGCGCTTTCGATTCAAGATCAATTGGCGGGGCGAATCGAGGCGATCGAGCGCAAGCACGCGACCATAAGCTCCAAATTCGAAATTCGAAGTTCGAAGAAGAGGTATGTAAGCGGGAGTCAACCAATTGAGAACCCGCTCCGCCGCGTGACCCATGAAAGCGTAAACAAAGAGTTCATTCCGGCAGGGAAAGGAGAATGCATATTTCAAATTTCAAATTTGAAATCTCAAATGGCGCCAGTGGCTGGACGTCCGTTGGTGGACGCTTGCCTTCCCTGGGGCGTGCTTGCTACCGGGCTAAACGAAATCGATCACGTGCTGGGCGGGGGACTCCAGGCAGGAGTGCATGAGTGGTATGGAAGAAAATTCGAAATTCGAAATTCGAAATTCGAAGAAAAAAGGCACAGAGGCACCCCGGCGCGGCGGGACCTTGCTCCGGGACAAAGGCACGAAGGGGTGATTGGCAATCTGCAATCCGATCGACCATCGACAATCGTAAATCGCCAATTCGTTCCTCTGTGCATTTTTGTGCACCTCGCCTGGCGGGCGCTGGAGGCGAATCCTTCGCGGTGGATCATTTGGGTTGGCAAAAAATGTTTTCCTTACCCGGCCGTGCTGGCCCGCGATTCGGGACGCGATCTTCGTTTGCTGCAACGATCACTATTCGTACGGGCTGAATCGCTCGCGGATCGCGTTTGGGTGGCGGACCTCGCGGTTCGTTGCGGGCTGGCCGGAGCGGTGATAGCCGATGGATCGTCGCTGGACATGGCGGCCACGCGGCGATTGCAGTTGGCGGCCAAATCACGGGGAGCGTTCATTTTTTTAGCGCGCCCGCCGCAGGACTTGGACAAGCTTTCGGCCGCATCGACACGTTGGATGATCGCTCCGGGTGGCATGCCCAAGCCCGGCCTTTTCGGGCGCCGGCATGGCGGCGCTGCGCTTGACCATGCCACTCAGGGATATCTTCGAACGGCAAGTTCGAAATTTGAAATTCGAAGTTCGAAAAAGGAAGGGCAACGAGGCAACGAGGCAGACGCGACCAAGGCGGGAGCGTCTGGGCAACAAGGTAATCCCGAATGGACGTTGGAACTTTTGCGTTGCAAGAGAATGCAGCCTTCGACGAGCCGGCCCGTCTGGCTGGTGGAGTGGAACCGTGCCGCGAATGTTATCGGTATACATACCCCGGTTTGCGATTCATCTGTTGAAACGAGGCACGAAGGCACGCAGGAACGGAGGCACGGAGGGTGAGGCGGCAAATGTAAAGTTCAAAGTTCAAAGTTCAAAAAAGGAAAGCCAACCAGGCAACGAGGCAGGCGCGATCAAGGCGGGAGCTTCTGGGCAACAAGGCAAAGAAAATAGGCACGAAGGCACGAAGGCACGAAGGCACGAAGGGAAGGAAATTGCCCCATTACGAAATTACGATATTATCAAATCAAACGAATGTCTTCCTGAAATTCCCTATTCCCATCAGGTCGCTGCCGACTATCGCATCATTGGCTTTTCGCTCAAGGATCATCCGCTCTCGTTTTTGCGCGAGATGCTCGCCGAGCGCGGCGTGCTCACTGCGATCGAGGCCAAGGACGAAATCAAATCACCCTTCGGCCGGCGAGTCACTGTCGCGGGCCTGGTGCTCTTCCGGCAGCGCCCCGGCACCGCTCGCGGCGTGATGTTCATGACGCTCGAAGACGAAACAGGCCGCATTGATCTCATCGTTCGCCCCAGCGTGTACGAAAAATTCCGCGACGCAGCCATATATTCCAAGCTTGCTATGGTCCGCGGTCGCGTTGAGCGGCACAATGGCGTGGTTCACGTGCTGGCTACGGCGTTCGAATCTCTCGACCACCTCGCAACGGGATTGCCGTCCCAATCGAGAGACTTCCGGTAGATCAGATCTGTTTGAGATGTTTTGCGATCACTTTGAGGTCGCGAACGAAAAGCTTGTATTGGACTTCGCGGTCTTCGTCATCAGCGCGGAGGATCGAAGACGGATGAACCGTTGCCAGGATCATTGGTGCCATGGTTGAGTTGGGGATCAATTTGCCTCGACTCCTGGTGACGCGAAATGCCGAGCCGAGCAGCGATTGTGAGGCGGTCGCGCCCAGGCAGACGACGACTCTTGGCTTGATTGCGGCCAGTTCGGCGTCGAGCCAGGGGCGACAGGCCTTGATATGGGTCATTTTCGGCTTGGCATGAAGGCGGCGCTTCCCGCGCGGAACCCAGAAGAAATGCTTGACCGCGTTGGTCACATAAGT
>JBKJYI010000265.1:0-4007 GCA_046715855.1 Phycisphaerae bacterium | reverse complement strand
CGGATTTCGCTAGGTGCCCGACGGGCGAACCGCAGTTCGATGCCGGTTGACTACATAGGAGGTCGCGTCTGTAAGGGTCTTTGCCCACAAGAAGTTAGCCACCGGAGCGACGTAGAGAATCAGGAAGAAAAATATATGAAAACTTCCGAAACAATTCGTCAATCGGTGTCAGAAGCTTACGCTCGGGCATTGAAACTGGGCACATGCTGTGATTCGGCGACGCCAAAGGGGATTCTTGTTGAACAGGCCGGCTACAACGACGCCGAACTGGCGGCCGTCCCGGACGACGCCGTCATCAACTCCTTTGGCTGCGGAAATCCGCTCGCCTTCAGCGAAGTCCGACCCGGCGACGTAGTCATCGATCTGGGGAGCGGAGCAGGGATCGACGTGGTCCTGGCCGCGCAGAAAGTCGGACCGACTGGCCGGGTCATCGGTGTGGACATGACCGAGGAGATGATCACCGCAGCCAACCAGGTCATCCGCCGCGCGGGGTTGACCAATGCGGAAATTCGCAAAGGTCTCATCGAACAACTTCCTGTCGAATCGGGCACCGTCGATTGGGTAATTTCCAATTGCGTGATCAACCTTTCGCCCCAGAAATCAAGGGTCTTTCGAGAAATGGCCCGCGTACTGAAACCCGGCGGCAAAGTCATGATCTCCGACATCATCGCCGAAAACCTCTCCGAGGAAGTTCGAAGCGACCTGCGACTCTATTCATGCTGCGTCGCCGGCGCCATCAGCGAACAGGAATACCGCGACGGCCTGGCGCAGTGCGGGTTCGTCGATGTCTCTGTACAAAGACTTCACCAACTCGATTACGACCAGCTTGACGCGCTGATGGAATCCGAGACGCCGGAAAAATCCTGCTGCCCAAACGCGAAAAAGCCGCAGACTTCGCAGGTTGCAGAAGCATGTACCGGACAGGTATGGAGCGCCGCAATTTCCGCACGAAAGTTCGCGACAAACCGAGCTTAATGGCGTAAGCTACGGCTGTGCTGAACAATGAAATTCTCCAGGTTGCGGTGATCGGCGCGGGGCGCATGGGCAAGCACCACGCGCGCATCTACTCGGCACATCCCAATTGCAAGCTTGCTGCCGTTGTCGATAAAGATGTCGAGCGAGCACGAGCTATCACTGCTGAATTTGGCGGCGAGGCGCTTGCGGACATTTCCAAACTCGATGGCAGCATCCAAGCCGCCACGGTTGCAGTGCCGACCGTTTATCACGCGGATGTGGCCATCCCACTGATGGAGCGCGGCGTTGCGGTGCTCGTCGAAAAGCCGCTGGCCAATGATGCCGCAACGGCTAAGCGAATCGTGGAAGCGTCGCGCAAGTCAGGCCTCGTGCTGCAAGTGGGCCATTCCGAGCGATACAACCCGGTGGTGCGGGCCATGCTCCGCATGGAAGTCGTTCCCCGCTTCATCGAAGCACACCGCGTCAGCCCCTTCACCTTCCGCAGCGCGGATATCGGCGTGGTCTTCGACATGATGATCCACGACATCGACATCGTGCTGCACCTGGTGCGCGACCGAGTCGTCGATGTGCAGTCGGTCGGCGTGAATGTGCTTGGTCCGCATGAAGACGTGGCCAACGCGCG
The DNA here is from genome assembly GCA_046715855.1 of Phycisphaerae bacterium. Taxonomy (GTDB): domain Bacteria; phylum Planctomycetota; class Phycisphaerae; order UBA1845; family UBA1845; genus CAZAMB01. The sequence goes on along the minus strand of JBKJYI010000265.1, from coordinate 2,410 downwards.
AATCCGCTTCGCCAATGGCACCGTGGCCAATCTCACGGCCTCGCGTCTCGCCTTGAAAACCGATCGCCGAATCCGTGTGTTTTGCCCCACCGCGTACGTCACCATGGATTACCAAAAGAAATCGGGCCTCGCCCTGAAACTCGACGACAATCTCGACTTGATCCGCATGGCTCGCGAGCGAAACTTCGAAGATCTTTCACAAATGGCCGGTCTCGATTTCGGTTCCATGGTAAAAATCGACCCTCTCGTTGTGGACGACGTTGAGCCGCTCAAGGCGGAAATCGAAACCTTTTTGGAATCCGTCCGCACCGGCCACAGCACCGGCGTGAGTGCCGAGGATGGTCTCGCCGCCGTCGAACTCGCCGAGCAAATCACTGCTTCCATCCGCGAACAGGGCTGGGGCCGCAGCCTGATCCCCGGTTGATCTATTTCTCTTTACCCAGTTCCAGGGCCAGGATGTTTTTTCGGTCGCGTACGTAGAGCTTGGTCCCAAAAATTGTTGGCAGGGTCCACGAGACGGGTTCGGTCATCTTCGTGCTCGCGAGAATCGTCACGCCGTCTGGAGAGAGTCGAGCCAGGTCAAGCTGGCCCGCTTCGTCCAGGAATACGAGTTTCCCATCTGCAAACAGTGATTGCGCTTTCTGAAAGCCTCGTTCGCGCCACAGGAGCTTGCCGGCTTTCCAGTCGAATCCCGAAAGAAATGAGGTGTCGTTGCCGCCAATTGAACCATAAATCACGTCGCCAAGACGGATCATGGTCCAATGAGATGTGCGCAACTTCGAAGTAAACCACTTCTCTTCCGCGACGAAAGTTCCGTCTTTCCGCGAAATGTTGAGCAGTCTTCCCCCGCCGCTGGGAAATTGGCTGCCCGCCCAGATGTGATTGTCGTCGCACTTCACAACCGGCGTGAGGTGATTGCCGTTGTTCATTTCGATCGGCGAGCGCCAGAGCACCTTTCCATTTGCGGGATCGAGGCCCACGACGCCCTCGGGCTCAAAGTAGATGTATTGATCCTGACCCCCCAGGATCATTAGCGTCGCAGCCGCATAGCTCACGCCGCCGGGTGCGCTTTTCCACACGATCCCGCCCTTCTCCGGTTCGAAAGCCACCACCGCGTGATCGTCTCCGCCCACCTGCACGATGATCGTGTTTTTGTAGGGCAATGGGCTGCTGGAATAGCCGTATTCTTCGATGCGCTTGCGCCGGCCAAACTCCTTCGGCAAGTCATGCTGCCAGTGCAGCGATCCCGATCCCAGATCCAGACAACGCACTACACCATCGACGCTCGCCGAGACGATCTTGTCGCCAAGGATTAGTGGCGTGGCATTGGGTCCCTGGCCAAAGCCCTTATCCATGTCCGGCCAGGGCGTGAATTCGTAGCGGTGCTCCCACTTGGTCGACCCGCTCGCCGCGTCGAGGCAAATCACGCTTGCCCCCTTCGCGTCGCTGTACTCCGTGAAAAGCCGGCCGTCTTTGCAGAGAATCGCCGAGTACCCGTCGCCGAGCGGCCTCTTCCATATCTGTCTTGGTCCCGACGCCGGCCAGCTCTCCGCAAGGGCGCCGGAGTTCACCGTGAAATCTCCGCGCGGCCCCCCCCACTGCAACCAATCGTCGGCCAATGCTCTACCCGGCACGAATGCCAGCCAGGGAACCAGGAACAGGCAGGAAACCATTTGTTGGAAAGATCGAAAACGTTGCAGGCGGTTAACCATCGGCCGCTCCTTGATTGGGCAGAATTGGCACAGCGCTCGCACATCTGCCTGGCGCGTCCCCTTCCTACTACAATTGTCGGAGGATGTCAACCGTCGATTTTGTGCAGTTGCCGCGTCGATCGATCTGACAGCCATTCGCATTCGCTGAACTCGACGAGCAATACCATGGTTTCGGAAACCGAAGGGGATGACTGATTCGAGGCCGAATCGCCAGAATTCTTCGAGTCGAGAGCGAACGATTCCCCTTGCCTTGCTGCCTTATCGTCTTGGGTTAAGATCGCCTTAATGCAATGCAACCATGACCATCACGGACACGGACACGACCACGGTGACGACCACGTTCACGGGCCTGACTGCGACCACGGACACGAAACACCGGGTCATGACTTCTGGCTGGACGCCCCGCCGATCCTGCCCATGCAGTTGCCGGGTAACGAATCCGTCGCCAACATGATCGACAACGCCTTCGCTCACAGCGGTTTCAATGGCCGCCGGCTCGCTGAAGGTGCACAGCTTTTTGCCCGCATGATCGACGCAAACGCAACCGTCGCCCTCACGGTGGCCGGCGCCATGGCCCCCATCGGCCTGGGCGGCGCGTTCATCTCGCTGATCGAGCGCGGCTTTGTGGATTTCATCATCGCCACCGGCGCGAATCTCTACCACGACCTGCACCTCGCCTACGGCTTCCCCATGGTGCA
>JBKJYI010000264.1:0-5091 GCA_046715855.1 Phycisphaerae bacterium | reverse complement strand
CCAATGACGTGCACATGATCCTCGACGGTTTGCCGCCCAACACGGAGATCCATCTAGCGCCGATTCACAGCGGCATCTTCTGCCGCGAGCAGAACAACGTCTGCTCGTTCCCACCAGGCATCGAGTGCGAACAGAACGGCGGCTCGTTGGGCGGGCAGCAGGAATGCGCCAGCTCCACCATGCAATTCCAGTTGCAGTGCGTCTCGACAGGTCCGGGCGGATGTCCGGGTTCGCTCAATGGATGGAACCGACCGGTCCTGATTCCCAACGTGAGCTTTGAAACGCACGTGGGCCCAAGAACGCCGGGCGATCCGGTGCAGTCATTTGACACGGATATGTTCCGGCTGTTTGGTCAGAATACCAATCCCGGTAGCGGTGATCCTGACTTCGATCTGCTGCGCATCGTGGCAGGTACGGATTTTGGTTTGCCCAGCCCGGGCCATACGACCCTTACCCAGATGCCCGGCGGTAGTTGGGCGGTGGATAGCTTCTTCGACATCACCTACCGCATCGATTATGTGGGCCGTCCCGGCGGCGCGCTCAGTGGAATGTCCGGCAGCACCACGGCGACGATCCGCATGCAAACCACTCCGCCGGTCAAGTGCGAAGGCAATTGTCCTCCGGGCACCAACTGCGTGCAGACTAACGTTCCGCAGGCGGATGGCACGAACAAGATCTGCTGCGATTGTGTAGCCGATCAAGCTTGTGAACCCAACACCACGGGCACGGATTGCAACCCGGTCACCTGTCCGCCCGATGCGCAGGGCTTGCCGCAGGTCTGCCGCAAGAAGTGCATCAAGGTCGACGCCGACGGCAACGTTCAGGTGGTGGACTGCGACTGCCAGCAGGATCAGCAATGCTATATGGAACTTGCGGGCTCCGGTGTTCCGAGAGGCAGCGGTTCAGAAATGGAAGGCAGCGTAGCCGGCGGACCTGCCGGTTGCTTTGAGCCGGACGCGGGCGGCACGGTTGTGCTTCCGCCTGCGGGCCTGGATTGCCCGTATGTGAGTCCGAACAATTTCCACGAGATTATTGCCGGACTGCCGCCGGGAACCACGGTACAGGTGGGCATCGAGCACAGTCGATTCGTAAACATTAACAACCAACCAGGCGGAAACCTGGGAGGTGAACGAGAGACGTTTGGCTCGTCATTGCTGATGAATATGAACGGCACGGGGAGCCTGAACGGGTACAGCCGTGTGGCTTCCATGAACGTTGCATGCGAAACGCATATCGGACCGCGCACGCCGGGCAATCCGGTGCAGTCGTTCGACACCGACATGTTCATGCTGCAGGGTCAGTTGCCTCCGGGCGATCCTGACTTTGACCTGTTGCGAATCACTGCAGGAAGCGGCTTCGGTATGCCAAGTCCGGGTCACACGACTCTTACCCAGATGCCGGGCGGCGCCAGCTGGGCGGTCGATAGCTTCTTTGATGTCTTCTACCGAATTGATTTCGTCGGCCGGGCCGGCGGACCCTTTGGCGGAATGTCCGGAAGCACGACGGGAACGATCCGCATGGCGCTTCCCTCGGCGTTCAAGTGCCGGGGCGATTGCCCGCCGGGGACACAATGTGTTCAAACGAGCACTCCGGAACCGGATGGCACGAAGCGAATTTGCTGCGAATGCGTCGAGGAGCAGCGGGGTGCCTGCTGCCTCGATGACGGCACTTGCGTCAACACCACGCAGGCCGGTTGCAACGGAGTCTTCCTGCCGGGTGTTACCTGCACCGGCACCGTGGAAGCGTGCTGCGATCCATCGGGCATTTCCTGCCAGATGAAGGATCCGGCATGCTGCACGGCTTCGGGCGGTACGCCGATGGGACCAGGCAGCAATTGCAGCGGCATCCAGACGGGGTGCTGCCTGCCGGGCCTTCCACCGGCGGCGCCGACATGCATCATGGCCGACCCGCAGTGTTGTACGAACGCCGGCGGGACTCCGCAGTTCGGCACGCAGTGCAGCGGCGGAAATCAGGCTTGCTGCCTGCCCAACGGCACCTGCGTGGAAACGGATCCGATCTGCTGCGACGACCTGGGCGGAACGCCCGGGCCGGCGGGCAGCGTTTGTCTGGGCGACGTCGACGGTGATGGAGTCGATGAGGCTTGCGAGCAGGAGTGCGTGCCGACGCCGGATGGCTCGAGATGCACCGATTTCTGCCCGCCCGGGCCTGTTCAAGAAGCCTGTCACCAGCGATGTGCCAAGTTCAATCCGCAAACCGGTCAGATCACAGTGACCGAGTGCGATTGCCGCGGTGAGTCGGCCTGCCACCTGATTTATCCGGGTGGCGGCGCGGGACGCGATGGCGGCGAGGAAGGCGGCATTGTGGCCGGCGGACCCAATGGTTGCATCGTGCCCGACAACGGCGGCGGCACGGTTACGCTACCTCCGGCGGGTTGCGATTACCTCAGCCCGAGCGAAGTCCATGTGATCATCGCCGGTTTGCCTGCGGGTACGACGCTAAATCTGGAACCGATTCACAGTCAGATTTTCTGCCGCGAGCAGAACAATGTTTGCTCGTTCCCGCCCGGTGTGGACTGTGAAGAGACCGGCGGCAGCCTCGGCGGACAGAAGGAATGCAACTCGTCGACGCTGCAGTTCCAGGCGACCTGTGCGGGAACCTGTCCGGGCGGGCTGGCGGGCTACAACCGCATGATCACCATTCCCAACGTGGGCTTCGAAACGCATCTTGCGCCGCGCACGCCGGGGCAGGCCTCGCAGGATTTCGATACGCAGATGTTCCGGCTCTTCGGACAGATCACCGGCGATCCGGATTTCGATCTGCTGCGCATTACTGCGGGCAACGATTTCGGGCTGCCCAGTCCGGGACATACGACACTGACCCGACTGCCGGATGGCAGGTTTGCGGTGGATAGCTTCTTCGACATCACGTATCGAATTGACTTCGTCGGTCGTCCCGGCGGCCCGTTCGGCGGCATGTCGGGCAGCACGACGGCGACGATTCGCATGGGAACTCAGCCTCCGTTCAAGTGCATCGGCGGCTGCGGACCGAAGCGTACGTGCACGCCCAAGGGCAAGTCGAACAGCGACGGGACCATTACGGTCTGCTGCGACTGCCGGCCCAAGAAGCCGGTTCATGATACATCATCCTTCACCAAGCCGCGTTTCGTTTCGTTCTCCGTGGCCCCGGCGGCAGTGGCCGGCGGAGCGGATGAGGAGACTGCGATTCGTGTGCGACTGGTCTCGTTGCACCATGTTGTTCCGCCCTACACCGGTGGGCCGTCGATTCCGTTTACCGCCTTTGAGGGCCAGGTGCGCTATGCCGGGCCTCCGGCGGAGTTTATTGAGTCCAGCGCCATCCCTGTCGTATTTTCCGCCTCTCAACTGCGGTGCGACCCCCATTACCGTGATTGGTCAACCATCTCGCTGCTTCACGTGACCGGTTCGGCGCTCACTCCGAGCTCGGTGTTCGAGGTGGAGGTGCTGGGATCCATCTGTGCGGGCAATGAAGAAGCCTGCGAAGATGTATCCGACGCATTGCAAATCGGAACTACGCGGTGGGGTGACGTGGTCGCTCCGTTCAACCCGCCGGATACGACGGCGCAACCCAATTTCGTGGACATTGCCGCACTCGTCTCCAAGTTCCGAAGCCTGCCAGACGCCCCGATCAAGGCCCGGGCGTTGATGGTCGGCGGCGATGCAATTGGCACTATCAACATCGGCCCGGATTTCAGCTTCATCCACATTGCGGGCTGCGTGGATGCGTTCCGGGGCAAGCCCTATCCGCACACGATTGCGACTTGTCCCTGATTCGGGCTGAGTCGAAGTTTATGGTCTTTCAGGGTGGGCGATTGAGAAATCAATCGCCCACCCTTTTGTCAAAAAGACAAACGTCAATCAACAAAATGCTTGAAGGCGAAGGGCAGCCAAAGAGGGGTATCCGTCCTGGAGGCGGATGGTCAACGGCCTACACGTCGTCGTGGCCTTCGTCGGCGGGCATGGAAGCGCGCTGTAGTTCCAGGCGATCGTGCGCGATTCCCAGCAGCGTCAGGGTGTCGCGCTCCACGACACCTCGAAGTTGTTCGCGAGGGATGGTGGGGAGATTGGTTCCGTGCGCAAGGTGGTTGAGACTGTAAAGGGATTCGATGCACAGTGAAGCGGGGGCGTCGGGAAACCCGCTCCCGAAAAGAAGTTTGTCAAGCACCCCGCATTGGTGGGCGCTGAGCAGTGCTTCGTACGCTCGCCAAGGCTGCTGAAGCAAACCGCTGATTTCCGCAAAAACATTTTGATGCTTACGAAGCAACAGGATGGTTTCGTGAATCCACGGATTGCCCATGTGGGCGATGATGATGCGGAGGTCGGGGAGCTCGCGGGCAACCTCGTCAAGCAGGATCGGATCGGCATATTCCATTTTCGTGGCGGAAGCCAGCTGGGGTCCAGTGTGAAAAAAAACCGGCATGCCCAAAACCCCAGCTTCGGCGTAGAGGCGCATGGCCTGGCTGCTGTTGGGGTGAAAATCCTGGGCGGCGGGGGCGACGGCGACGCCAGGCATGCCTAATTCGTGGCGAGCCCGGCGCAGCTCGGCAAGCGCACTCCTGGGTTCACTCGGGTCGATCCCGGCAATGCCAATCATCCGATCACCCTGGCTGGTTACGTAGGCAGCCACATAGTCGTTGGAGATTTCGGCGCCCAGATAGTTGCTTTTGAAGCCCAGTACGAAGGTGACATCAACGGGTTCAGAAGCGGCACGATGCCGGGCAGCGGCGGCGCGATGGGATAGTGGCGACGCGGTGCCCGCCGGCCCGCCTGCGAATGTGCAACGGCCCAGAGAGGACGCATTTTCCCATGTATGCGTAAAGCAATCTACGATCATCGCCAGTCACCATTTGGCTGCTCGCCATGTGGGATATCGGCATGCGATGGTACGGCAGAGCAACAATCGTGGTCAATCCATCGAAGGTCTCCGGCGCCTCGGAGGCACCTTTTGATGCACCGCCGGATTCGTAACTCTTTATACGGATTCCAAATGAATCTCGTGCGCGTTCGGCGCTTGTTAGGTATTGCGCCAGGGCGGAGATTCGGACATGCTGACCACCGACAAGGAGGTCATGCATGCATATGCAAGAAGGTTCGC
>JBKJYI010000263.1:0-4538 GCA_046715855.1 Phycisphaerae bacterium | reverse complement strand
CGAGACGATCCGTGCGGCGACCGCTACAATTTATGCCGCGGTGCTGGCGCTGGCTCCGGAGAACGAATCCAGATCGGTGGCGAACAAACAAGAAATCCAAACGACGAATGTTGTGATGCCTGCCCATGAATAAGCTCGAGTTGTGGGGACGTTATCAGCAGTACTTCTGCACCGTGCCGGGTCTGGGCCTGTCGTTGGACATCAGTCGCATGAACTTCGATCACGCGTTTCTTGATCGAATGCGGGAGCCGATGGCACGGGCGCTGGAGGCCATGTCTCGACTGGAGGCCGGGGAAAAGGCCAACATCGACGAGGATCAGATGGTCGGGCACTACTGGCTTCGCGATTCAAGCCGGGCGCCCGATCCCGACGTTCGCCGCGACATCGATCGGGCGGTTACGGCGGTGGATGATTTTGCAGCCGGCATTCACGGTTGTTCGATCCATCCACCAAAAAGCGATTCATTCGACTTGTTGCTATGCATCGGAATCGGTGGTTCTTCGCTGGGCCCGCAGCTTGTGGCCGACGCCCTCGGCGGACTCGACGACATGATGCTGGTTCGGTTTATTGACAACACCGACCCGGATGGAATCGCCCGCACACTCGCTGAGATCGAGGATTCGCTCGAGCAGACCTTGACCGTGGTTACGTCGAAGTCAGGCACGACGGCGGAGACGCGAAACGGGATGCTGGAAGCCGCCGCTGCGTATCAACGCAGGGGGTTATCGTTTGCGCGACACGCGGTGGCGATCACTCAGGAAGGAAGTGAATTGCATCGGCAAGCGGCCGCGGAGCATTGGCTGGCGACGTTTCCCATGTGGGACTGGGTGGGCGGCCGGACTTCGGTGTTATCCGCGGCGGGCTTGGTGCCGGCGGCGCTGCTTGGCTTTGATACTACGGCATTGCTGCGCGGAGCGCGGGCGTGTGATGTGGCCACTCGTGAGCCGGACATGCTGAAAAATCCGGCGGCGTTGCTGGCGCTGATGTGGCATTACGCTGGGAACGGGCGAGGCGACCGGAGTATGATCGTGCTGCCGTACGCGGACCGGCTTTCGCTTTTGGGGCGCTATTTGCAACAGCTGATCATGGAGTCTGTGGGCAAGGGGCGCGATCGGAAGGGCAACGTCGTGCATCAAGGTCTGACTGTGCTGGGGAATAAGGGCAGCACCGATCAGCACTCGCTCGTGCAGCAGTTACGCGAGGGTCGCAACGATTTTTTTGCCACCCTCGTCGAGGTCCTATCGGAACCGGAATCGCAGGCGGCAACGCGGTTGCCTACGGGGGATTTTCTTCACGGCTTCCTTCATGGGACTCGGGCAGCGCTGACCGAGAATGGGCGCGAGTCGATGACACTCACTTTGGACAGGCTTGATGCGCATCACTTGGGTGCCCTGATCGCCTTGTTCGAGCGGGCGGTTGGATTGTACGCCGAACTGATTGACGTCAATGCCTATGATCAACCGGGCGTAGAGGCGGGCAAGAAGGCGGCCAAGAGTTTGTTGGCGTTGCAGGGTCGCATCGTCGCTCATCTGGCCCGTTCTCGCGGAACACCCCAAACCGCGTCGGAAACCGCCGAGGCCATCAATGATCCGGAAAGCGTCGAGGACGTTTTCCACGTTCTGCGGCGACTGGCGGTCAACCACCTCTTCGGCATTCGGCTCAAGGCCGGGGCCGATATCTTCTACGCCAAGTTTCAAGCGGAATGAGAGTGTCATCCCGCTCGTCAATCGGGATCTTTTTCCCCGCGGGTCCGCCGTGCGCGATCCATTGGCCGCTCCTGGATTCCCTGGGCGTCTCCTTTCGGCTTGCGTTCCAGCAATTCCCGGGTGCGGCGGTCGAGCATGTCATCGCGGACGGATTCGCTTTCCGCGAGACGGTCCTTCAACTCCGCGAGTTTTGTTTCGAGTTGGTGCAGTTCCAACTTACGGCGTTCCAGTCGGTTATCGAACTCCTGGGCCGCAAGCTCGCGCACTGCCTTGCGGATTCTGAGCTTTTCCTCGTCGCCGGCGGCCGAGTGATATTCTTTGGCCAATTGCTGCAATTGCAGACCCACCTGACGCTCACGGATCAGCACGGTGGCCCGGCGGGGGTCCTTGTCTTTCGCGTCCATCAAGCGGCGCATTTCGCCGGCCACACGCTCCATCCGGCGCTCGAACTTCTGCGGTGATGATTCCTTCAGCCGATCGAGTTCGACGACCATCCGCGGGAAATGCTCCTGCATGAAATTGGTGACTGCCTTGCGGTCGGCCTCAGACAGCTCCTTCCAAGCTAATGCGCGCGGGGCTCGCCGATCAGGCCCGGGGCGCCGCAGACGCTCCGCACTTGCGGGTCGGCGGTCTTCGGCAGGCGGTCGCGAGGGTTGTTCCTGGGGCCTGGCTAGCGAAACTGTAGCCAGCGTAAAAATGGCCAATAACGTTGCTGTGTATTTCATTGCTCATTCTCCCGGGACAGCCCTTCGAGGTCGTCCAAAACATCTTGCCATTCTGACTCGGCGGTCGAAGCCAGCAGGTCGTCGAGCTCGGCTGACACATCTTCAAATTCGTCATCGAAATGATCCGGGTCTGCCGACTCTTCGAACGCTGCGAGATTGAAATCGAAGTCTGACTCGATCGGGTTGCCGGCTTCGAAAATCGAGACGGATATTGCGAGCAATGCAGCAAGGCCCAAGCCCGCGGGCAAAAGCCAGCGCCACGCCTTGAGCGAGCTGCCGGAATAAACTACTTTGGGCGCGGATGCCTCGGCGATCGCACTCCGTACGCTTTTTCGCCATGAGGCGTTGACCGGTTCGGCATCCTGAGGCTTCCACTGTGTGCGCAGCCATTGCTCACCCAGTTCCACTCGCACGCGAAGACGGAGATGCTCGGTGGATTGGGACTCGCCTTCGACCAGCGTCTGGGCCAGCCATTTTTCAAGCTCGGCGATTTCGAGAAGTTGTCGTTCATCAACTTTCATGCCGGCTTCTCCATCCAGTTGCGCAACTTGCTGAGCCCTCGGTGTGCTCGAGCCAATGCTGTGCCCAGAGGCGTGTTCATGACGGTTGCGATCTCCTCGAAGGTGAGCCGGCCAAAATGACGCAGCAAGATTACTTCCCGCTCCGCATCGGGGAGGCGCGATATAGCCTCTTCGATCTGGGAGTCGGACTCCGCGCGCTCCAAGCCGGCTTGGGACACTGATGCACGCGACGAATTTCGAGTTGTAGTTTTCAAGTCAACAGGCTCATCCAGTTGTATTGGCCGCCGGGCTTTTTCGCGTAAGTGATCCGAGGCCAGATTACGGGCGATTTGAAAAATCCAGGCATCAAACCGGCCCATGTCGTGATAGCCGGCGATTGTTCGCACCACTCGCAAGAACACTTCCTGCACGAGATCGTCCACATCGCCGGTGTGCACGATTCTTCGTAAGAAACCGCGCACCCGCGGAGCGTATTCCTCCACCAGTGCGTCAAACGCTGCGGGATCGAGCTGACGAGCGTGCTCAATCACCATTTGCCAGTGGGTTTGTTGTTTCGCCAGCTGATGCATCATTTTCCACCGGTTCGAGTCCACCGATACCAGCATAACGGCGCCGCTGGTTTTTTATTGCCGAGTGAAGAACTTTTCTTTGGCCGACCTGTTAATCGATGAATCGCTTTGCGGAACTTTCGCCGCGCAGTTACGCTTATCGAGGGCAATAGGGACGATGGAAGGTCCGAAATGGACCTGTTACGCATAAAGGAGTCGAAGATTTGTTTGGGGGCCTAGGTTCGTATCTAGCGTTGCTTGGCGCGATCTGGATCGCGTCGATCGGGGTGCCCATCCCGGAAGATATTGCGCTGCTTGCCGGCGGACTCGCTTGCTACCTGGGCACGGCCAAACTCGTGCCCATGATCATGGTGGGTATGTTTGCCGTTCTTTCGGGTGATTTGTTCATCTTTTATCTGGGTCATCGATGGGCCTCCAATTTGTTGGAGCATCGGATGACCCGCAAACTTGCCACGCCCGAGCGAGTGGCCAAGCTGCGCGTAAAGTTTCATGAGCATCAACTCAAGACGATCTTCCTTGGCCGGTTCCTTCCCGGCGTCCGAGCGCTGGTGTTTCTTACGGCCGGAGCGATGAAAATCAGCGTATGGAAATTTTTGTTTATGAACGGGTTGGCCGCCGCCATTTCCGTGCCGGTTTTTATCGTGCTCGGATATGTTTTTGGTCAAAGTTACGATAAGCTAAAGAGCCACGTAGCGGAGATTAAACACATCGTTATTTTCGTGCTCATCGGGATCGCCATCATGTGGATATTGTGGCTGGCCTACTCCCGGTCGGCGAGGATTCGCGAGACCGAGCAACTGCTGAAAGAGTAATTCGGCCTGGCAATAAAATTCGATTAGGAGGCTCGCTACTGAGCCACCGCTCTTGGCGATCCTCAAGTCGCTCACCGACCCACAACAGTCGGTGGCGGCGAGCGTTTTTTCGCGTTATGCTCGACGCATGGCCGGTGAACACAATCACGATCACGACCGCATTGAAACTCAGGAGTGGATCGAGTCTTTGCAAGCGGTGGCCGAG
>JBKJYI010000262.1:0-6461 GCA_046715855.1 Phycisphaerae bacterium | reverse complement strand
ATTCTGCAGGACGTACTGGGCGAAGGCGAGATTCATAAATATCTCGAATTGATGGCCGCCAAAGGAGTGACAGTAGACGAATTGGTTGGAAGCGCAAAAGCGCTGCGAGCTGTGACGCCTCGTCTGGTGACTCCATTTGAGGTCATGGACAACTGCGGCACGGGCGGGGACGGACTCGGAACGTTTAATATTTCGACCGCGGCAGCTCTCGTGGTGGCCTCGACAGGCCAGCCCGTCGCCAAACACGGCAACCGCTCGTCATCGGGCGGTGTTGGCAGCGCGGACGTGATCGAAGCGCTGGGAATCCCCTTGGTCGCAAAGCACAGCCTATTAACTGAATCACTATGTCGTAACCATTTTGCTTTCCTCTTTGCGCCCTTTTTCAGGCCCAAGGTAAAAAGTGTGGTGGAAGCCCGGAGAAGGATCAAAGGTCACACCCTTTTCAACCTGGTGGGTCCGTTATGCAATCCTGCGTCTCCCGCATTTCAAGTAATTGGCACATTTAATGAAGCAGTCGCGCACTCTCTTGCTGAGGCGGCGCTTCGATTGGGAACGCGGCGGACGTTTGTTGTCACCGGCCCAGGCGGAATCGATGAGCTTACACTTTCGGCCGGCAACATCGTCTTGGAAGTCCGGGACGGCAAAGTAACGCGGCAAATTTTCGACGAAAAGGACGCGGGACTGCCCGATTGCTCACTCAGCGAGTTGCAGGGTGGCGACGCTCGGCGCAATGCATCCATCATTGTCGGAATTTTGAATGGCGAGCGGGGTTCGCCTCGAAACGCGGTGATCATGAATGCCGGTCTGGCGCTCCTGGCATCGGGTTGTGCGGAGGACTTGATGGAGGGTTGTGAAAAATGCATTCAAGCCATTGATGAAGGACGTGCAATCGGTTTGCTGGATGCACTTCGTCAGGGTCGCGATGGGTGGAAATAAGCTGATGAGCGGATTTCTCGACGATGCTTTTGCAGAAGCGCAGCGACGATTGGAGCGGTGGCGGCAGGAGGACCTCCTCAGCGCTCTGCGGAATCGCGCGGTTGCTTCCAAGTCCAACGTCAAATTTGGACAGGCTCTTCAAGGACAAGACCGCATCCGCCTCATTGCCGAATTCAAACGCGCATCCCCTTCAAAAGGTCCGTTCGGCGGCAATTTCGAAATTGAAGCCCGTACCAGGGCCTATGTTGAGGGTGGTGCCTCCGCTGTTTCCGTGCTGACCGAAACACGGTGGTTCGGTGGCTCGCTGGACGATTTGGTTGCGGCCCGCCGCAACGTTGAAGTGCCGATTTTACGCAAAGATTTCATCGTTAATGAGTACGATTTGGAGTTCTCGGAAGCAGCCGGCGCCGACGCCGTGCTTCTTATCGCCGCGCACTTTGACGCCAACCGACTGCGTGAGTTGCTGACATGTGCCGGCGAGCTGGGATTAGCCGCGCTGGTGGAAGCCCATGATGAAGGCGATGTGAACATCGCGTGCCGGGCGGGTGCAAAAATCATTGGGGTAAACAGCCGGGATTTGCGAACGTTGAAGGTGGACGTGTACCAAGCCATGCGCACATTGCGCGAAATTCCGGGTGATCGTACGAAAGTTTTAGAGAGTGGGATAAGCTCAGCCCGGGATGTGCAGGCATCATTCGAGGCCGGGGCCGCCGCCGTGCTGGTTGGTGAAGCTCTGATGCAATCCCACGATCCCGCAAACACGATCCGTCAGCTTCTCTCGCCTGTGTCAATGACTGCGAGTTCATCAGGTACGCCAAAGGGGGACGTGACTCTGCCATGAGGACCTGGATCAAGATTTGCGGTTTGACGAAGGCGACGGACGCCATGCTTGCCGCCCGTCTCGGAGCGGATGCTTTGGGTTTTGTGTTTCACGCTGCGAGTCAGCGTCACTGCGATCCGGAAGCGGCCCGGACCATCATCGGCTCGCTTCCTCCGGAAGTGATTGCTGTCGGAGTTTGGTTGGATGAAAGCGCGGACGACATATCCGCCTTGGCGAAATATGTGCGATGCAATTGCGTGCAGACCTACAATCCCGTGGCCGCTACCCAGCTGAGATGCGGCGGTTTCGACGTGATACCCGCAATCCCCCTGGGGACTGATGCGTATAGCGGAGTCGAATGGAGGCTGTTATGCGAATCCTGGAACGGCCCGATCATTGTGGACGCTTCGCGGTCAAAATACGATGGCGCCGGATCATCCATCGGGCTTTCCATTCAGCGGTGGCGCGACGTCACATCGTTATTCGGGCCCAACGCGCGTGCAATCTTGGCAGGCTCCCTGAGCGCAGACAATGTGCACGATCGACTTGAGGTCTATCGGCCTGCGGGCGTGGATATTGCGTCGGGTGTGGAATCAGGTCCGGGCCGCAAAGATCCGGCAAAGCTGGCGCAATATATGAAGGAGGTGCGTCGATGGGACGCCAAGGTTGGTTCAATCAGTATGGCGGGCAATTTGTTCCAGAGACCGTGATCCCGGCGCTCCAGGAATTGGACCGGCTGCGCCGGGCGGTTCTGCCATCACCGGCGTTTCGCAAACGGTACCGGCAGTTGCTTTCCACCTGGGCAGGTCGCCCGACACCGCTGTACGAAGCACGCCGACTTGCCAAAGCCTGGGGCGAGAGGTGCCGGATCGTCCTGAAGCGAGAGGACCTGAACCACACGGGTGCGCACAAGGTTCTCAACGCACTGGGACAGGGGCTTCTCGCTTCCTCCGCGAAGAAACGGCGCATCGTATGCGAAACGGGCGCCGGGCAGCACGGAGTCGCGACGGCGTCTGTCTGTGCCCTGCTCGATTTATCTTGCACCGTATACATGGGCGCATTGGATATGGAACGACAAGCTCTAAATGTGATGCGCATGCGGATGCTCGGCGCACGAGTCGAGGAGGTACATTCGGGCACTCGTACGCTCAAGGACGCCACCAACGAAGCGATTCGGGACTGGGTGACCAACGTTCGCACAACGCATTATTTGATCGGTTCCGTCGTAGGCCCGCATCCATACCCGCTGCTTGTTCGAACTTTTGCGTCCCGGATCGGCAAGGAAGCCCGGCAGCAAGTGAAGCGATTGGCCGGAAGATTGCCCGATGCCGTTATTGCGTGCGTGGGTGGAGGATCGAATGCCATTGGAATCATGCACGCATTCGTCCGGGATTCCTCCGTCGAACTTTTTGCCGTTGAAGCGGGAGGCCGGTCGCCTCGATTAACCGATCATGCGGCAAGCCTGAACGGAGGCCGTCCCGGCGTGCTTCATGGTGCTTACTCATTCGTTCTCCAGGACAGTCACGGACAAATCGCAGAGACCCATTCCATTTCGGCCGGACTGGACTATCCCGGCGTAGGACCGGAGCTGGCTGCCCTTCACCACAGCGGAAGATTGCAACTCTCCACCGTTCGCGACCAGGAAGCGTTGAGCGCGTTCCATGAATGCAACCAGTCAGAAGGTATTCTACCCGCTTTGGAATCTGCTCATGCTCTTGCATTTGCGCGTCGAGAAGCTCGAAGGCGGCCCACGGGGACAATACTGCTCGTCAACCTGTCCGGGCGGGGCGACAAAGACCTTGCCACTGCCAACGCAGCGGCGGATTCAGCATTTCCGGCACAACTAGCTGGGCGATCAAGATAGCACAACATGAAAAGTCGAACGAAAAATAACACACCAGCGCAGTTGACCGGTCACCCATTGCAGCGTTACGGCAGAGTGGAGGGCGCCATTCGAGCACGACTGGAGCGCGGCAGCAAGGCACTCGTTCCTTTTCTCACGGCCGGATTTCCCGATGTCCAGGGATTTATTGAGGCCTTGCGCACTGCGGCCGCGGTCGGCAGCGACGTCATCGAGGTAGGAGTGCCTTTCTCTGATCCCATCGCCGATGGCCCGTCGATTCAATATGCAAGTCAATTCTGTCTCGAGAGAGGCATGACGATCGAGTTGGCGCTGGACGCGATCAATCGCGCGGCGATTTCCGTTCCTGTGGTGTTAATGAGTTACGTGAATCCCCTGTTATCCTATGGGTGCGATCGCCTGGCACGCGATGTGGCGGCCTGCGGCGTTCGAGGAGCAATCGTGCCCGACCTGTCGCTGGATCAGTTTTCCGAGGGAGCATCACGAACGAATGGTCGAGCAATGAACGGGCCGAACCAGGTTGCTGCGCAGCTCACCGCTGGCGGTTTGGACCTCATTCTGCTATCCGCCCCCACCACAGACGCCCAAAGGCTCAAGCATATTGGTCGCGAGACGAACGGTTTTCTGTATGCGATCACGTTGACTGGCGTGACGGGGGTGCGAAGTAAGGTGCAGCAGGGAACCATTGCATTTCTGCGCCGGGCGAGGAAAGCAACCCGGCGACCGGTGCTTGCCGGGTTCGGAATATCGAGTCCGGAGATTGCGGCGCGAATTGCTGTGTATTGCGACGGCGCCATAGTTGGCAGCGCTCTCATCGAAATCCTTCGGCAAGGACCCAGGCGAACGATGGCACGCAGACTGGAGCGCTTTCTCCAGCAGATGCGCCGCTCGCTCGATGGGGGAAAGGAAGTTTGACCTGTGCTTATTCTAATGAACCCGGCGGCAACTTTGCGTCAGACAGGGGGCGTGTTGGCGCTTTCCGAAAGTTTTCAGCTTCAACCCTATATATCCCGCGCCCAAGGTCGCCGCGTGGTGGCTCTGGTCAGCGAAGATGAGGTTCTTGCGAGCCGCCTTCGCGGTTTGCCTGGCGTGGACGAAGTGCAACCATTGGGTTCAACCATCAAGCTGACCTCGCGACAGTTCCGTTCGGAAGAGAGCCATGTGCGAGTCGGCAATGACCGCGAAAGTGTGATATTCGGTGATGGATCAATGACGATCATCGCCGGCCCCTGCGCGGTCGAAGATCGAAGCATTTTGTTGGAAGGAGCCCATGCCATACGCGAGGCCGGGGCCGATATGTTGCGCGGCGGCGCATTCAAGCCGCGCACCAGTCCGTACTCCTTCCAAGGTCTTGGCAGGAAGGGGCTGGACCTTCTCGTAGAGGCCAGACAGGCAACAGGGCTTCCGTTTGTCACCGAAGTGGTGAGCGTGGACGATTTGCCGGCCATTGCGGCATGCGCCGATGCCTTGCAAATCGGCGCGCGAAATATGCAGAATTTCGCATTGCTTCGAGCCGCGGGCGAGACCGGGCGTCCCATTTTGCTCAAGCGGGGGATGATGGCCACGGTCGATGAGCTGCTCATGTCCGCCGAATACATCCTGGCCACGGGAAATCAGGCGGTCATTCTTTGTGAGCGAGGCATTCGCACGTTTGAAACCAGCACTCGCAATACGCTGGACATCGCTGCCGTGCCGGTGATCAAGAAAAGAAGCCACCTTCCGATCATCGTGGACCCAAGTCATGCGGCTGGACATCGCGACCTTGTGGCCCCGTTGGCGCTGGCCGGCGCCGCCGCGGGGGCTGACGGGTTGCTCATCGAGGCACACCCGGATCCAGATCGTTCAAAGACCGATGCGGATCAGACAATTTCACCTCTTCAGTTGGCCGATCTGATTCGCCGGGCGCGAGGTATTCACAGTCTGAATTAGCAGGTTGCCGGTCATGGCGCTACGCCACCGCTTTATCGTGATTCGAAGGACACTATCTCAACCGGATTCTTTGTGCCAACGTTTCCAGTTTCATCTTCAAGAATTCGAAAGACGGAATCACGAAAAGGAGATTTTGCATGATTGTGGGATCGTACTGGGCCGCAATCACTTCATCCAAAACAAAAGGTCGCTTTTCAACTTTCGGCGATAAGGCATGAGCGATCTCACCGTATGATGAAAGCAGTCCGGAGCCGAATGCCTTTATATCCCCGTCTTCTTCGATCAAGCCGAATTCAATGCCGAACCAGTAGAACTTTCCCAATGACACGAGGTGTTCATCGGAGGCAACCTGGCTAGCCGTGCCCATGAGTTCGATCATCGAGGCATAGCCGGGATTTACGAGAAGCGGCACATGGCCAACCAGGTCGTGGACCATGTCCGGCTCCGGCGTGAACGCCGGATCCGAACCGTGGCGAAGGTACTGAGTGCAAGGAAACCCTCGCCGGGCCAGGCAGCCGAAGAAGTCTGTTATGTCCAGGAGACCCTCCGCCGGAGCGAGCTGGAAGCCAGTCACCTCCCGCAGTTTCGCGTTGATGCTGCGAGGGTCGGGAATGTCCGCGTGGTTGATACCCAAGGTTTCTTTTGCGTCCAGGTAAATTGAACATGCGGATTTCGCATGCGCTCCCTGGAGACGTTCGAGCACGATCCGCCATACGCGCCGCTCCTCAGCCGAGTAATCAAAACGAGGCATGCCTTTTCCGTTCAGGCGGTTTGTGCGGCATGTTTGGTAAAAAAAAGTTCGTCGGGCAATGTATCCGAGGTCGTTGATACCGGGATGCTTGGGATCAAGCTCGATGGGATCGAGCGTTGGACTACATGGAAAAATGGTTTCATCTGCTGCATGCACCATGGTTG
>JBKJYI010000261.1:0-3553 GCA_046715855.1 Phycisphaerae bacterium | reverse complement strand
CGGCGTGGAACTCGCTGACCGAGGAACGCCTTCAGTCCGTCTGTCGAACGGATTGGCTCACGCACGAGGTTCAGGCGTGATCCGTATAAGTCCTTATTTTTGTGCATGTGCGCTATTCCGCCGGCGGAGCTTCCGCCTCGTAAGAACATAACATGGGATGCGCGCGGAATTGGATCTGGAAAGTGAATCACGGACTGCGAATTAAAGTAAGTGATGAAGAACTTACGAGATTGGAGACGAAGGGATTCGAACCCTCGACCTTCGCATTGCGAACGCGACGCTCTCCCAATTGAGCTACGTCCCCAAGTACACCAACGATATCACAGAGACCGCTCGCGTCAAGGATTGCCTATACCATTATACCGCCCTACCGCCCTCGGGTAGCGGTATGATTTGGATATCGGGTGCCATGGCCAAGCGCTGCGCCGCCATGCCGGCGCCCGATACTGCCGGGTTTAGGCATGCCACCCGTGAAAACCTACCAGCACCCGCCCTCGAATGGGGTTATTCATTCAACAGATGCTCGATCAGGGATTCGAATTTCGTTTGGAAAGCGCTGTAAGCCTCGCCGGTGGCGGGGCCGGAAAAGCCGGTGTACACGGCGCGGACTTTGCCTTCGCGGTCTAGCACGATGAGCGTGGGATAGGCCCGGAGCTTGTCGAGCATGGGCAGCGAGGCGGAGGCTTTTTCGCGATCGGAGATTCCGGCGACGAGCAGCGGATAATCGACTTTGTGGCGGTCGGCGAAGACTTTCACTTGCTGAGTGTCGCGTTTCAGATCGCCAGTGAGTTCAAAAGCGAGGCCGACGACGGACAGGCCACGATCGCGGTAGCGGCGGTGCAGGTCGCCAAGATACTGCGAGGCGTCGTGGCAGTTGGGACACCAGGTTCCGAAGACCTCGATGACGCGGGCCTTGCCGTAGAGATCGGGGTCGGCGAGCGAGCGCACTTTTCCGTTTACGTCGGGAAAGGCGACTTTGGCGAGGTCGGCGTTGTCGACGCCTTTGGTCATCTCAAATGCGTCGGGCAGTTGGGCGTGAGGGTCTTTTTTCGCCGTCCAAGTGTCGTGAAACGCGTCGCGAGACCAGAAGTCGCCAACCAAGGTGCCGTCGGGTTGCAATTTGCCGGTGATCAGAAACGCGTGCGCACCGTCGAAATTTGACAACCTCAATACCTTGTTGTTGAAGTCCCCTGCCAGGAAACCGTAATCGCCAGTCGTTGTCATGACAGTCCCGCTGATGACAAACCCGGATGGTCCCGGACACGCTGGTGTTTCCTCTCCGCGCGCCATTCGTTTTACCAATTCGAACAAGGCCACGGCAGGCTCAGGCTCCTTGGCAAAACGTAGTGACCAGCGACCCACGATATGCTCTTCCAAATTCAAAACCTCTACTCCGCTGGGAAACCTTGTATGGTGGCCGGGCTTCGCGTGGAACGGCAATTCAATCCACTTGTCGGCTTTGGCCCGCTTGCGCCAGGTGCCGTCCCATTGATCGCCGGCAGCGTTGGGTTTGGCGCGGAGGACGGAGTCGTAGTGGGAAATATCGAGGACAAGCTCGGTGCCATCCCATAACACTTTTGGTATGGGGGCGCGGTCGGGATCGTTGATGAGCCAGCCAGACCATTTGTCGCCCTCGCGCTGGAGTTGGAAGTGGAATGGGATTTCGCCGCCGGGGCAGTCGATCCAGCCGCGCCAAAGGCCCACGGGCGGGTCCGCGGCCAGGGCAGTTAGAGGCGAGGCAAGTGCGATGACAAGTATGGTTTGAAAGAGAAAGGCGAAGGCTGTCCTGTTTGGCCGCATCCCCCAGGACCTTGAAGTGAAACTTTCAGATGGCTTTGTTCTATCATTTTTCATATTGCTTTAGCCCCACATTTGTTCTCACAAGCGTCATCCCGAACCGAGACGTAATGTTAACAGGGTTCGCGGGGAAAGTAGAAAACGGAAAGCAGAAAGCAGAAAGCAGAAAAGGTCGCATCGGGGTGCGGGAATCGGGTTCCGGGCGCCGGGATTCGGGTACTTTCAAGTTGATCATCGGCACATCCTCCGTGGGCGGACCTTCCGCCAGTACGCAATCAATAACATACGAAGCGCGCGGAAAATATGAGCTGATGTCGTTATCAAAGGAGGAATTAAAGTATTTTGTAATGGCTGGAAAATCAAAAGAACCCAGGCAATGCGCGAAGAACTGGTGATGATGGGTCCGAAAGGGTAAGTCGTGGCATCCGCAGATTTCGCGGATTGTCGCAGAAAAGGGGGCAATCGGGGCATGCCAAGCCGGGTGCATGAATCAGGACGGTGTAGCACCGGGGGGATCCGGCTTTACTTTGCTTGAAGGGCGTTTTTTGTTATCATCGCACAGGGTACCGGGTCCAATCCCGTGCGCACGTCCCGGAGTTTCCAGATGGATCGAGCGTTATTTTCGGGGCTTTTCTACTGCGTATTCGCCCTGGTCAGCGTGCTGGCGTCTAGCGTCCTCGCTGAGTGTCTGGCTTGGAAGAGCGTGATCGTTCCACCCGGACCCCGGACTGGGCACGCGCTGGCCTATGATTCCGCCCGCGATTTGACAGTCGTTTTTGGAGGCATTGTCGGTGCAGAAGCGTACCCACATACTTCGGAAACCTACGGTTGGAACGGGCAGACCTGGACCCTTCTTGCGCAACAAGGTCCTAGTTCGCGATTAGGTCATGCCATGGCCTTTGATCCAAATCGAGGCGTGACGGTTCTCTTCGGCGGGAGGGAGTCGAATGGGTGGTTCGATGATCCAACCGTCGTGGGGGATACGTGGGAATGGAATGGGCAATCATGGGCGCTTCGCTCGGCTAGCGGACCTGGCCCGCGGTACGGGCATCGACTGGTATTTGATTCAAGTCGCGGCAAGGTCCTCTTGTATGGGGGGGCATCCGAAACTGTTTTTAGCGATCTCTGGGAATGGGACGGGGTCGAGTGGACTCTGATCAATGCGAGCGGTCCGCAAAGATACGACTTTGGAATGTCATTTGATTCGTTACGAAACAGGCTTGTCCTTCACGGTGGAGCCAAGTGGTACAGCGATGAGAATCACTACCCCGTTGATCAATTTGACACTAGGGAATGGGATGGGACCGCATCGATTCAGGCCAGCACCACGCTGTCCTTTATTGGAGGCGCAGGTTCCAGGATTGCCTTCGATGAGTCGCTGGGCGTGACTTTAATCGCAAGTGTGTACGAACGGTGTCCCCCTTTCGGCGCCTGCAACTGGTTCACCGAGACGTATGCCTGGAATGGGTCCACGTGGACCAGAGTGTCCACTACGGCGCCAACGCTGAACTACGGCTACGACATAGTATACGATTCCAGCCGAGGGTTTGCCTGGTTGGTGGGAGGCGGCCGGTGGGGCTCGGCCACTCAGGAGGTTTGGAAGTGGGACGGCACCGAGTGGACGATGCGTCGGGACGTTCCGCCCGAGCGTGCGTTTGGCGGCATGGTGTACGACAGTTTGCGCGATCTGTTCCTTATCTACGGTGGCGAGGGGTACGACCTGGACGGCTATTCGTACTTGCAGGATACCTGGACA
>JBKJYI010000260.1:0-3252 GCA_046715855.1 Phycisphaerae bacterium | reverse complement strand
GACCTGACAAACATCGGCACGCTCTTCGCCTTCGTGCTCGTCTGCATCGGCATCATCATTTTGCGTTTCCGTGATCCGCTTCGACGTCGCCCCTTCCGCGTCCCCGGTGGTCCGGTTCTATTGCCTTCTCTCGGAGCAGCCTCTTGCCTCGGACTGATCTATTATTTGCCGCCGGCATCGTGGTGGCGCTTTGTGGGCTGGCTAGTTCTGGGCATGGCCGTCTATACATCGTACGGCTACCACCACAGTGGACTTCGCGGAGAAACCGTTGATCGGCCTTCCTCGCCGTGGCTCAAACTTGCCGCGCTCGGAATGGTCGCCGTAGCTATTGCGATGATCATTCTGCCGCACGGGATGTCCTTGGCGGAATTAATGGAATCCACGAAGATTTCGAATAGGGCCTTTTATGGTGTTTACGGCATCGCCGCCGGGGTGGTCATAACTATGATCGGATTTGCGTTGAACGGGCTAATACGCCCTGGAAGAATGAATCAGCGCTATCCAACTTCGCGAGTTTGAAAGAGCGCGATCGCCAGCGAAAGAATCCCTACGGTGAGCAATGCGGCGTACGCAGTCGTGTAGCCGACATAATTCCAGGGAACGATCGTCGCTGCGGACCCCGCCTGCAATCCCTCCAGCACCCAGAATGGCCCCACGTTGGGAACAACGTGGTACGCAGTCGAGGCCAGCCATGAACTTTCCGCCCGCCGCCCGAAGGCGTAATCGCTCACCACGCCCAAGCCCAGCACAACCGTGCAAATCATCAGCGTCACAAGCTGCCCGTACCGCGTGGACGCGGCCACGGCGACGGCCACGATGACTATCACAATCAGCATGACCAGATAAGCGGCGATGACCACCTGCCCGCCAACGAAGTTGCTGGCAAAGGGAATCGCCTCCCACTTCTCGCTGAACTTCCCAACCAGGATGACCCCGAGCGTCAGCAACGGCCCAACAAACGCCATCGCCGTCGTCGGAAAGTCCGCGCCATAAAAATAATTGCAGAACGCCGCTGCCAGCAGCCCCACCGCCAGGCTTCCGAACCCGAATACCAGCACCGGCGCATCCCACGGTGACGTGGTGGCCTGCAGCACTCCATGCCGCTGGGCCAAAACAAACACCAGGAAGCACAAGTAATACGCGAGCACCAACGCCGCCAAAAGCCCAAAAAACTTACCCAGAATGAAAACCGGCCGGCTGATCGGCTTGGCAATCACGCTCAAGACAGTCTTATTTTCAATCTCGCGGCTGATCACCCCCGCGGCACTGAAAGCGGCCAAGAACAATCCGCTCAGCAGGAGCGTAGAGAGACCAAGGTCCAGCAGGAGCTTGTCGTCGTCCTCAAGGGTGAAGGCGGCCAGCGAAACGTTAAAAATCATGAGCCCGGCGGTGACCAGCAGAATGACGCCATAAATTGGCTGCCGGATTGTTTCGACAAAGGTGTTGGCCCCGAGGGTATAAAGTCGTTGAAACATGAGTATCCATTAGCCGGATTACCCGGACTGGTTCAGTCGGCCGCTGGAAATTCCCGGCGCCGAAGGAGCTTATTGGCACCCTTGAGCCCCTACTGTAAGCTTTGCGTTTTCGAACGCCAAGCATCGGACTCTTTTCGATACGTGCGTCCAAACGCATGGTTCATCAATCACAAGCGGCTGTTGAAAGCATGACCCAGCCTACCACCAGTGAGCGTCGGGCACGTCATATTGCCGCGCTTGGATTTTTGCTCCAACTCATCTCTTTAGGCGCCATCTTCGGCCTGGGTTACTGGGCCAAATCCGACGCCATCCTCGCCTTGGCTCGCTGGATGTTCGCCGCAATCCCCATCTGGGCCGTTCTCTACCTCGTTTTCAAACACCTAGGCCGCGTCAGCGCAGAAGAACTAGAGACCGCCGAACTACTCCGCGCCCGCGAGGCCGGCTCCGCCGACTCCATCTTCGAGGTTGATGACGAAGCCCTCCTTCTTGAACGCAACCGGCTCCGTTGGATGATCAAATGGATGCTACCGGGCACAACGGTGCTCGTGGCCGCCATGCTCATTATTGGGCAGTTTCTGTTCTGGCCCTGGACGCTGACACAAGCATGGGATCCCGTCACCGGGGTCCGCCGCGCCGAAAACCCCACGCTCATTATGTGGTTCGTGGTGGGTATCGGATTCATTTCCTTCCTCTACGCACGATATTGCCTGGTGCTCTCGCGCATCCCTGCCTTCCGACTGCTTCACGCCGGCGGCAGCTTCATGGCGGCTAACGCCGTATTCTGCCTCGCCCTCGCTATCGCCCTCGGTGCGGGTTCCAACATTGCGTGGGCCGAGCCGCTTGTTGCCTACATCATCCGTGTCGCGCTCGTCGTCATTGGCATCGAACTGGCCGTCAACTTCGTTCTTGATTTTTATCGCCCGCGAGTCCCTGGCACAGTTCCGCGGCCCTCGTTCGACAGCCGCATCCTCGCTCTCATCGCCGACCCCGGCGGCATCGCCAAATCGATCGCCGAAACCATCAACTATCAATTCGGCTTTGAAGTCAGTTCTACCTGGTTCTATAGGCTTCTTCAGCAATGGCTTCTGCCCATCGTCGCAGCGACAATTCTCATCGTGTTGGTCCTAAGCAGCATCGTGGTTGTCGATGCCGGCGAGGCCGTCGTTGTCGAACGCTTCGGCAAGCCCACCACCGACCCGCCGACCGTGCTCGGGCCCGGACTTCATATCAAGCTGCCCTTCCCAATGGACATCGCCCATCGCGCTCCGGCCAGGCACATTCGCGAATCGGTGCTTGGCGAAGCGAGCGGCAAAGAAGACGAGCATCCCAATGGCGCCATCGTCTGGACCGAGGAGCACGACTACGCGCCCGAGCTCATGTTGCTGGTGGGTTCGCCGCGCACCGAGGGTGAGCTTGCCGCCCTGCCGTTGCCGGGCCTCAAACGTACTTCGAAGGACGATACGCAGAAACGCACTTCCAGAGACGAAACGCAGAGCGTGGCCGTCAGCTTGCTCATGGTCTCCGTGCCGATCTCCTATCGCGTGAGCGACCCCGTTAAGTTTTTGCACAATTACAGCGACCCGGTGGGCTTGATGGAGAGCATTGGATACCAGATGCTTTCCGATTTCGCCGCCAGCACCGACATCGATACGCTCATGGGTCCGGGGCGCTCTGAGTTTAACAGCCAATTCAAAGGTCAATTGCAGCAAAAACTCGATGAACTCGATGTCGGAATCGAGATCGTCTTCGCCGGAATCCGCGATGCGCACCCTCCAGC
>JBKJYI010000259.1:0-2924 GCA_046715855.1 Phycisphaerae bacterium | reverse complement strand
CCCCTATAGAGTTCTGCGGAATCTGATCCGATCCACGGGTTATCGACCCTTCGGCGGGGTTGGTTGCGTTTTTTGGTTTGTTTTGCATGCTGCCCTCTAATCAATGCTTACGGAATTACTGGCGATTCTGCCACCCTTGCTGTTCGCACCAGACGGGCGCGGCTCTGTTTTGACGGCTATGGGCTGCGTCGAGACGTTGGCCAGCATTCGCTCCAGTGCCAGCACGGCCAAGCCCCTCGTTTCCGGATCGACCCTGATCTGGTTGATCACGCGCCCCGCGACGAGCTCGTCGAGGACGTAAAGCAAATGCTTGAGATCGATGCGATACATCGTCGAGCACAGACATTGTATGCCCGCCAAAGAGCGGACGGCTTTGTCCGGGTTTTTGTTTGCAAGGCGGTTGACCAGGTGGATTTCCGTGCCGATCGCCCAGCGCGAACCGGGCGGCGATTCCTGCACCGTCTTGATGATGAACTCGGTGCTGCCTGCGAGGTCAGCCTTTTGCACGACCTCCCACGGACATTCCGGATGAACGAGGATCTTGCACTCGGGATCGGTTGCGCGAATTTCATCGCACTGCGCCACGGTGAACAGACCATGCACGCTGCAGTGGCCTTTCCACAAAAAAACTTTCGCGGTCTGCACCTGCTCACGCGTCAGCCCGCCGTCGGAAACCTTCGGGTCATAAACCACCATGTCGTCGAGCGGGATGCCCATCGCGTACGCGGTGTTGCGGCCAAGATGCTGGTCCGGAAGGAAGATGACTTTTTCACCTTGTGTAAATGCCCACTCCAAAATCTTGCGCGCGTTGCTGCTCGTGCAGCACGCCCCGCCGTGCCCGCCGCAAAACGCTTTAATTGTGGCGGCGGAATTGACGTAGGTGATGGGAATGATGTTCTGGCCGCACTCTTCGACGAGAAATTCCCAGGCGTCCTCGAGCTGATCCAGGGCGGCCATGTCGGCCATGCTGCATCCGGCGGAAAGGTCGGGAAGAATGACTTTGACCGATTCATCGGTGAGAATGTCGGCGGACTCAGCCATGAAGTGCACGCCGCAAAAAACGATGAACTCGGCATCGCGTTGTTGCGCCCCGATTTGAGAGAGCTTCAGGCTGTCGCCGGTGAAGTCCGCGAACTGAATGACTTCATCGCGCTGATAGTGGTGACCCAGGATGACCAGTCGCGTGCCGAGTTGCCGCTTGCGCTGGGCGACGGCAAGAGCCAGCTCGTCCTGGGTGAGCGAGCGGTACTTCGCCGGAATCAGAGGTTGAAAAACCATCGTGCTCAATTGCAATCCTCTTTTTACTTTGTGGTCCGCAGCAGACCCACTAGATTATACGCTTTGCCACGGCTGGAGTATAAAGCCGGATAGGACACCAGAATCCCGAGAGAACCATGCAAACCATCGGCGATCTACGAAAAAACATCAAAACCCTGACATTCGACTGTTACGGCACGCTGATCGACTGGGAGGCCGGGCTCACCCGGTCGTTTGAGCAGATTTTCGGACCCCAGGCCCTTTCCCGGCGGCAGGAGTTGTTCGAAACTTATGTTCAGATCGAGGCTCACATCGAAGGCGGAGCATACCGGCCCTATCGAGAAATTTTGAATGAAGTCGTCGGCCGGCTTGGCCGGCGATACGGCTGGAAATTGACGGCCAAACGCAGATTCCTGCTGCCCGAGCTTCTACCGACCTGGGCGCCCTTCGCCGACACCAACGACGCCCTGAAGCGCTTGAAGAAAAAATATCGCCTGGGCCTCCTGTCCAACATTGACCGCGACTTGTTCGCCCGCACGGCCAAGCAATTTCCCATCGCTTTCGATTTTGTCGTGACGGCCCAGGACGTGCAAAGCTACAAGCCGGCGCTGGGCCATTTCCATCACATGCTGGAAAAGCACGCCGAAAAGCAATCCACCTTGCACGTCGCCCAGAGTCAGTGTCACGATGGCAGGCCGGCCAACGAGCTTGGCATTGCCTTCGCCTGGATCAATCGCTACAACGAGCCCGCGGATCGAGAAGTCATCGCGTCTGGCGTGTACCCCGACCTGAAATCCTTGGCCGACACATTGCTGGCCTGAGACGTGAACATGCTCTCCCAACAACCCTCGCCCATGCCCGAGCAGATGTTTCCCGTCGGCACGCCCGTTTGCGTCACCGAAACGGTACGACGGCGCGACCGGGCCACGGAGACGCGCACGATCGGAACAATTGAGGCTTGGGAGGAGCTTCCCACCGGCAGCTGGTACGCCCAGGGCAAAAACGACCGCCTCTGGCTTCGCCGGTTGAAGCTTCGCAAAGCGGACGGCGAAATCAGCCTGCTCGTGGTCGACGATTCTACCAGCATCGCAAAGCTGGAGGCCATGTCGAAATCAGGCTGATGCTCCAACTGGTCGAGTCAGCGGAACTCAATTCGGTCCGGATAAACGGGCGCTTAGTTCTCGCACCTCCACTTCGTTGAGCACTCCGTTGTCTTCCCAATCGGCGCGGTCGCAATTGGGTTGAAGGCCGCCGCCCGATAGTCCGAAGCAATTTTGGAAATCGGCCACGTCAGAGAGGTCCTTGTCGCCGTCGTTGTCGAAGTCGGCGAAGAGGTCGGGGAAGGCGTAGATTCGCTGGGCGTAGTCGCCGTTGATGCTCCCCTCGGCCTCGACGAAGAACCGCGAGTGAATGAAGGCTTCCGGATCGGCCGGCGAGAACCCGCCACGAAAATGGACTTCCAGCCGCCCGGCCAAGGTGGCCGCACCGGTTACGTCGAGTACCGCGAACTCTCCCACAGCCTCCCCGACGGCCTCAACAATCAGCGCTCCGGTGTCAGTCTGTGCGAAATCTCCATTGATGGTCAAGAAGCCCTCACCCTGATTCGGAAAGGTCTAAGCGGTCGCCAAGGGAGTGTCAAGGCATTCCGGGCCAAGCACGCGATTGTT
>JBKJYI010000258.1:0-4194 GCA_046715855.1 Phycisphaerae bacterium | reverse complement strand
CCTGTGGATGATTGGGTCAAGGACCTTCCCTGATCAGACGCTTTTATCTGGACTGTTTTCAGAGGGCCCCGCCGTTCAGGCAGGCGGGCTTGAGACTTGCTGATACGGCATAACAGTCGAAATCCTTTAAGGCGTATTGGCTTCGACTGATTGATGCCAAAAAAGAGAACCCTGCAATGGAACCGCATTTATCGAATCGACGCCCTTGACGGCCTTAAGCTTCTCGACGACGACAGCGTCGATCTAGTCGTCACGGATCCGCCGTATAATATCGCCTCACCTAGCCGCACGACGATGAAGAGCAGCGTCCCGGTTTCAACCCTCAAGGCGTGGGGCGCCTGGGACCAGTTTCATCCTTTCGATTACGACGTGTTCATTATGGCCGTGATCAGCCAGTGTTATCGTATTCTCAAACCAGGCGGAGCGCTCTACATGTTCACGGCGCGGGAACAGAACGGCTTTTTCATCCGCCAGGCGGTGACCAGGGGGTTTACCTACCGCAATCAACTCGTCATGGTCAAGAAGAACCCCATCCCCAGCCTAAGCAAGTCGAACTGGCGGAGCAGCTTCGAGACCTGCATGTACGTGACCAAAGGCAAACCGGCGATGTTCAATTTTGTGTCGCAGGCCGTATGCAAGAATGCATTCCTTTATGCCAATACGCATCGCGTTACTGAGCATCCAACGGAAAAGCCTTTGACCCTCATTCGACAAATCATCGAAGTCAGTAGCAAAACCGGTGATCGCGTTCTGGATCCCTTTATGGGGTCGGGCACGACTGCGGTTGCATGCAAAGTACTAGGGCGAGATTTTCTCGGGTTTGATACCAGCGCCGAGTATATCAAGATGGCAGGAGTACGACTGAAAGGAGGCCAAACCGCTCACAAAGCCAAAGCCGCCTGAGCATGGCGAAACGGATCCGGATTATCGAGCATGAGAAGCCAGCGTCTTTCGGGGAACGACTCGAAGATCGTACCCGCGAAGCCATTCGTGATCGCCCCGGTCGCGAGTCCTCTGCCGTTACGGCTGGAACCCGCCGCGAACTAGCCCTTACCCTCGACCACATCGAGCGCATTCACGCCCTTCACGAAAATTTTCGCCGTAACCTCAAGCAACACGAACTCTACCTTTCGACAGAAATCCTCCAGCGAGAACCTCACGGATCTCAGGTGTACCGAGATTACCGCCTTCCGGAACGGGACCGCCTTCGCGACCGACTACGCGAAATCGACGCGGAGAGGAGACGGCTCGCCATGTGGCATGAGGAACATGTTGCTCGGTTGCATGATCGATTGCTCACCTTATATAACCGCCTCACACAGCTTCAATTCTGACAATGACCATCGAAAAACTCGCCCGCAAGCTTGAGCCGCTGATGCCGGAGAACATCGCCCGATGGATGCACATAAGAGACATCGCCGACCCAGAGACAAAAGCACTGATCGAAAAGCAGATCATCAGCACCGCTTATCGCGTTCTGGGCGACGTACGCAAGAAGATTCTGCTTTCCCTGCCGCCCGAAAAACGATCCAGCGGAGCCATCCGCTTAGGCAACGTGGTTTATGTTAAGGATCGCTGGTCGTTCGGCATCACGCAGAAGGAGTTGCTGCAGGGACTCACCATTCTAGGTCGCTCCGGCGCCGGCAAGACCAACGTAGCTTTTCTTGTCCTGGAGCAACTTGCTCGTGATCACGTGCCGTTTCTCTTTCTCGATGTGAAGAGAACGGCCAGGCACCTGCTCCCGCTCATTCGCGCAAAAGTAAACGTCTACACTCCAGGACGTTCACTCGCGCCGTTTGTCTTCAATCCGTTTCTCGTACCGCCTGGCATGGAGCAAGGTGTTTACCTGAATCAAGTCGTGGACAACCTTGCCGCTGCGTATACGCTGGGAGACGGTGCGCGTAGCATCCTGCAACGAGCGTTAGTTGCATGCTATGAAAAGAACGCTGCGCCGAATCTTCAAGAGATCATTCTCGAGGTAGAAAACCAACCAGCCCAAGGCCGTTCGCAAGGATGGAAGATGTCGGCCTTGCGCGCACTTCATAGCCTGCGCTTCGCCAATCTCGGCAAAGTTGATCGGCAATCGCAAGAGCAACTGGCTCATCTGTTATTGCACGAAAGCACGATCATCGAACTCGATGCTCTGGGCAGCAGCGAGAAGAAATTCTTGATTCCGCTACTTTGCTCCTGGTTGTACGCGGTCAAGCTCAACTCGTCCGTGCGGGAGAAACTGAGCCTTGCCATATTCTTTGAAGAGGCTCACCATTATCTTTATCGTGGCGAGCGGCGCACAAAAGAATCTTCGATGAACACGTTCCTGCGTCAGTGCCGGGAGCTTGGTATCGCCTGCGTGGTCATCGACCAGCATCCGCACCTGCTTTCCAGCGCCGCGCTCGGCTTGTACACGAGCATCTGCCTAAACCTCAAGGATCTGCCAGACATGAACCGTGCGGCGGCCCTATCGTTGCTCGATGAAGAGGACAAGCGAATTTTCAGCAGGCTGTCGGTCGGGTACGGCGTGGTCAAGTTGCAGGATCGTTGGACTCAACCGGTTTTGGTGCGTTTTCCTTTGATGGCCGTGAGCAAGGGCTCGGTAACCGACGTGGCCTTAAACCGTTACCTGCACCGGAAATCAACGGGTACAGTCCGAATGGGTGGCCAGGGCCTTGAATTCGCACGCGTTTCGCGGGTTCTGGCTGAAGATGAGCCTCTGAATCACGATGAATTGGCGTTCTTGGATGACATCATCCATCATCCAGACGATGGCGTGAAAGCTCGCTACCTGCGCTTAGGTATGAGCATCGGCCGGGCCAACGCCATGAAACTCGACCTGATCCGGCGTGGTTGGTTGGAGGCGCTCGTTGTCCCGCACGGCCGCACGCGTAAGCTCTTGCTTCGTTTGTCCAAACAAGGCAAAGAGGCGCTTGGAATTGATACACCCAAAGGGCACCATCAATCTCTCGCCCATGAGTACTGGAAACGATTTTATGCTCGCCGATTTGAGGGATTGGGCTACCACGTCCAGGAGGAAGCGCCGTTCGGCGACGGCCGGGCGGATGTGCTTGCAACAAAGAAAAGGAAAGTCATCGCGATCGAAATCGAGACCGGAATGTCCGACACGGTTGCCAACGTCAAGCGGGATCTCCGGGCTGGTTGTACCAAGGTCATCGTGATAGCGACGGATGATAGGGCTATGCGTAGTTTGGAAACCGACCTGGCGCAAGCAGGCCTTCTAATCCAAAGCCGTCTTGAGCTTGTGTCTGCCGCCAAGACTACTCTACTAGAATAGACTTCTTGTCTTTGATCAATGGCGACGATTTAATTCCGTTCGGTTACAGCGTAAACATCGGACAGCCCCGGCCGTCTACTTGGTTTCGACAGGTTTCGAGCTTTCGATTATCTGAGTTAAGGCTGCGGTGAGCTTGGTGCTTTGTTGCATAGCCGAAGAGTGAGCTCGATCAAAGTCAGCTCGCGCAGCCGATACGAGCTTTTCGGCTTGGTCGGACGCATCCCTACTGGTTGTAAAATCTTCCTTGCTTATCATGTTAAAGGGATCGTTTGCAGCCACTTGAACTCGCTGCATCGCATTGCGAAAGTTTTGGACTGTCTGTTGGAGCTCAGTTAGCTTGGCCGTTGCCTCCTCGAACACACGGGTACTCTCCTTTCCAAGCTCAGTTGCTTCGCCGGTAATCTTTTGCGTTCCGGGAGCGAGGACATTTACAATCTGTAGAGCCCAAGTGTGTCGAACCGAAAATCCCGCACAAAACGCAGCAACGATCAATACGACTGGTATTACCCCCCTTGGAAGATCGAATTCGAAACCGATCAGCGGTAGTCTCCAGCGTGGTCGCCCGGGCGTCGGTTGCAATGGTGCGGCGGCCCGCTCATGTCCATCGAGCGCGGTAATCGCCTGAGAAGCGATCTCCTTCAGGTCCCTGCGTGCATCGTTTTGTACTTGATGGAGTTCTGAGTTCCTGGAGTCAAGCTCGGTTCGGAGCTTCGCCAGTACCCGCTGGCCATTAGCAAGCCGGTCGGAAAGTACGTGTATACGATCAAAGGCACCGCGGAGATACACGAGCAACCATGTTTCAAGTTTTGAGTACCTTCGACAGTCCAGCAGCAACGGAAGCAATTTTTCCATCTCATGGGGTGCTACGACGCTACCATTTGCCTCTGAGTCACCACAGCATTGCG
>JBKJYI010000257.1:0-2607 GCA_046715855.1 Phycisphaerae bacterium | reverse complement strand
TCGTTGGTGCGGTTGGCCACGAGGGTGAGGTAGGTTTCCAAAGCTCCCTGCAGCAGGTCGTGAAAGATTTCGGAGTTTTCGCGGACGCGCTGGACGTGGTCGTATACGTCGCGCAGGTAAAGCTGCGTGTCGCGGCTGACAAACTCGTGCGGGCGGTTGGTGAGGATGTTGAGGATTTCGCGCTGCGGGCTTACGAGGCGGCGGAGCCATGCGGCCTGGTGGCGCAGTTCGAAGATGGATTCCGAGACGGACTTGTCGGGCGTGCCGAATATTCGGTCTTCGAGTCCGCTGATTTTGTCGTTCATCTGGTCGGTCAGATCGAGATACTCATCGACGATTCCGTCGATCAACAAGTACATCAGGAAATCGGGGCCGCGGCGCAAGTATTCCGAGCTGCGCGCCGTCCAGATCTTTGCGGTGGCCACGGCGGGGAGGGCGGCACGCTGGGCCGTAACAAGATAGTTGCGGCCTAGGAACGCATTGAGATTGACGACGTCGAAGAGGTCGTCGGAGGTGGTGAGGTTGAGCGCGGGGATGACGCAAAAAAGGTTGCTGGGATAGGGCTCGATCTTGGCCTGACTGTGCGGGCTGAAGACGTCCTCGACGGCGAGCTCGTGAAAGCCAAGTTTTTGGGCGACGGGAGCGAGGTCGGCGGGGGTCGGGGCGAGCAGGTTGATCCACACGCGGGTGTCCGGCTGGTCGATGGCGGAAAGCGCGTCAGCGAGGCCGCAGGCAGTTGGGACTTTGGAATCACCGAGCGCGATGAAACAAGTTGTCTCCGCGGCCAGTGTGGCGACGTCCTGGGTCATGCGGGCATCTCCGTTGTTCGAGGGTGAACAGGCGGAATCTTACGCGGTGTGGAATCAATCTCGCAAGCTGTAGCGGCGTACGGAGGGTCGCGGTACTCACCTCTGCCGGTTTGGCCCGGGCAGATGAGTGGAAATCCGTGGATTGAGCATTGCCAGTCTTTTCCAATCCGCGGCGAACGGTTATTTATTGCTCCCAATAAAAACTGATGTGGATGGCAGCTCGATGGGTTCAGGAACACATTCACTGTTTGCCTTTCTCGGTCTTCGCTTGGCCGGCTGTTCAGAGGCAAACGAACCGGCCCAGCAGTCAACGAGATTGGCGTCGACGATCCTTATGAACGCTATCGAAAGGACAAACCGTGAAGGTCAAATTGCACACCATCCAGGCTGGGTTCGTTCTGTTTTCTGCGGCCTTGGCGCTGGGGGCGGATAAGCCCTATGACTTTCAAAAAATCGTGCTGGATAACGGCCTGACGGTTTTATCGCTGGAAGACCACTCGTGCCCGATCGTTGCGGTGCAGGTCTGGTACCATGTCGGGTCGAAAAACGAAGATCCGAAGCGGCAGGGCTTCGCTCATATGTTCGAGCATATGATGTTCCGCGGCACGGACGTGCTCGGGCCGGAGCAGCATTTTGAATCGATTCGCAAAACGGGGGGTAACTGCAACGCCTATACCAGCTTCGATAATACAACGTATGTCAACGAGCTGCCGTCGAATCAGCTTGAGCTGGCGATGTGGCTGGAGGCCGAGCGGCTGGCGTTCTTGAAAATTGACGAGGAGAGCTTTCACAAGGAGCGGGCGGTGGTGGAGGAGGAGCGGCGGATGGGGTCGCTTAATTCGCCGTACGGGACCGTGCCGGAAAAACTTCTGCCGGTGATCTTCAAGCAGCATCCCTATCAATGGACGCCGATTGGGCAGATTCCGCATTTGCGGGCGGCTACCATCGATGAGTTGCAGCAGTTCTGGGACAAGCACTACGTTCCCTCCAATGCGACACTGGTTGTCGTCGGCGATGTGACTCACGCCGACGTGCAAGCCAACGCGAAGAAATATTTCGGATGGCTGCCGAAGATGCCAAAGCCCGAAGGGCTGGCCATCAAGGAACCGCCGCAGACCGAGCCGCGAAGCATTACCATTCCGGAAAAGAAAGGTCCGGTCCCTTTCATCGGCGTCATTTATCGCGGTGTCCCGCAGGAGCACGACGACGCACTTCCGCTGGAAATGTTGATGACCATCGTTGGTGGCGGCGAGAGCAGCCGGCTCTACAAAGATTTGGTTAAAGAAAAGCAAATCGCACAGGTCGCGGTGGCCGGCTCATTCTCGTTGGAAGACGACGGGCTCGCGGGCGCCGGCGCGGCCATTATGCCCTGGGGCAACAAGCAAAAAGTGATGGATGCCATTCGCGAACACATTGAAAAAGTGCGCACCGAGCCCGTGACGCAGCGCGAACTCGACAAAGTCAAGAATCAGCTGCTCTCCCAGGAAGTGATGAACGCGCTCACCGTGGAGAATAAGGCCCAATTGCTCGGGCAGTACGAAGTACTTCAGGGCGGGGCGGACAAGGCCAACGAGCGACTGGCTAAAATTCGCGCGGTCACGACGGACGACTTGCTTCGGGTGGCGAAAGTTTACCTTGTGCGCGAGCGTGAGACGGCGGCCATCGTCCAGCCTGAACTTGGCGGCGTGCTCAAGTCGCTTTTCGGCGGCAAAGGCAGCGAGGTCGATGAAGGCGCGGAGCCGGTGCCCGCTCCGAAAGACAATCGCGTTGCGAAACGCGGTGGGGCCCGGGCTCACCT
>JBKJYI010000256.1:0-3795 GCA_046715855.1 Phycisphaerae bacterium | reverse complement strand
CTTCTACAACATGACGCAGACCGGCAAGCTCAAGACCGATTTCGAGCACGTCCGCGAACTGCGCACCTTCATGCCCGACGACTGCAACACCATCGCCGACGAAAGTCGCCGCGCCCGTTGCATCGGCTGGAAGACTCAGGACTGCTCGGCGTATCCGGGCCGCTCCTGCGACGCCAACTCGCTGAACGAAGGCGATACGTGCCTGCTCGATTCCGCGTGCCATACATGCGCCGCAGGGTCGCCCAATGCTGGAACCCAGTGCGTGGCCGATGCGGGCTGCGGCCGCGTCTGTTCAGCGGGCAGCATCAATCCCGGGGCCACGTGCACATTGGATTCGGGTTGCCGCGGCTGCTCAGCGGGCAGCACAAACGCCGGTCAAGCCTGTGTGACGGACGTCGGCTGTGGACGAATTTGCTCGGCCGGGTCGTCCAATCCGGGCGCGATCTGCACGCTCAACACTCAGTGCCCGGGCGGCACGTGCGTGAATTCCGGCACTTGCAATAACACCGGCACCTGCAACGCCATTGCGGGCTCGTGCGATACGGACGGAACCTGCCTGAGCGTCGATCCGCTTCGCCGCTCGTGCGTCATCGGCAAACTGCTGGCCAAGCGGTTCAATGTCAGGCCCGAAACGCAGATGATTCTCCGTGCCAAGATTGACGAGGCGCCGAAACTGTTAATCGACGAGGATCCGGAATGTCCGGACGGCGCTGGTGAGGCGGATGCCTGCCGCACGTCAGCGGTGGACGTCAAGCTGCACGTGAGCAACCTGACCATCGCCATGGTCGCAGATCGCAACAACAACTCGCTGGTCGATGGCGACGAGCTGACTTTGCCGGATTGCAACTTCAGCGAGCTCAATTCGGACAACTTGCTCGAACTGGAGAACGAAGCCCCCGGCACCGTCGCCACCGACTGCCTGCTCTTCAAGCATTGCATGAAGATCGACGTCAACTTCTCCATGGGCGTCGAAACCGTCGGCGATAAGAACCGCATCAAGATGGACTTCGGCGGGATCGATCGCACCAATACCGGCGGCTACCAGTGCGGCGGGTCGCAGTCGCTGCCCGAGCTCGATTTCTTCAACACCAGAGCCGGCTCCGATGGCAGCCTCGATCAGCTCGAAGGCAACATGCGCGACAACACGCCCAAGCTCGCTCCGGAAGGCCTCGACCTCGGCGGCAACGTCTCCTTCACACTCGACCGCATCCTCGCGATCCGGACTCGCCCATTGGTGACCTGCGGCGGAGGAACCTGCAGCGGCGGATTCAACAACGGCGGGACGTGCACGTCCAACGCCGACTGCGAAGACGGCTACCAGGACTTCATTGGACTCACCGGTCACTCCACCGGGACGCCGGGTCCCAATCCGCCTTGTCCGGAATAAATTTCCGGCCCTTGAAGGCGCAGAAAAAGTAAACCGCGGCACGGTCGTGACAACCACGGCCGTGCCGCTTTTGTCGGCCCCAATCGGGGCAAAAAATTACAACAGAAGCACGCTGACCGGGGGAAGAAGTCCAAGTGCGAAGAATTTCAATTGCCACCGCCTTTGCCTGTTGTTTCCTGGGCCGCGAGGCCACGCGCGGCCAGATCGAATTCGTGCAGGTTCAGTCCTCGGTGGGCCTCAATCACAACGTGCTCTACGGCCCTCCGTTCGATTTTGCCGCCGATCCGACGGAAATGGCCCAGATGAAACGCGTCATGCAAAGAAACATGGGCAATGGCGCCGCCGTGGGCGATTACGACAACGACGGCGATCCGGACATTTACGTTCTGGGCCAGTCGGGCTCCGCCAATCGCCTCTACCGCAATGACTTGGTCGGAGCGGGCCGCAAATTCACCAACATCGCGGCCATTGCCGGCGTCGCCGACACGGGCTTTAGCCGCACCGCCCAATTCGCAGACCTCGATAATGACGGATGGGATGACCTCATCTTGATCAATGACGACCTGCAAGGTGGAACCCACTCGCCGAGCCGGATCTATCGCAACGACGCGAACGGCTGGTTCACCGACGTCACCGCCGCCTCCAACTTCGCCCCCACAGGCCTTATCAAGGGCGGTATGTGCCTCGGCGACTACGATGCGGACGGCCTGCTCGATATCTACGTCACCCTCTGGCTGATGGAACTCGGAGAGGGAAACCCGGCGTTCGCGGGGCACAACCACCTCTACCGCAACTTGGGAAATTTCAATTTTCAGGACGTAACCGTTTCCTCAGGCCTCGGCCTGTTGCAGCGCGACAGCTTCTCCTGCGTCTTCGCCGACTTTGACAACGACTCCGACGCCGACTTGTACGTCGCTCTGGATCACACCTCGGACGCCTACTATCGAAACAACGGGGACGGAACCTTTACCGATGGCACCGCCGCTGTCGGCGCGACCCATACCGGCAACGACATGGGGATCAGCGTCTTTGACTTCGATAACGACGGCGACCTCGACATCTACAGCACCAACATCACCGATCCGAGTGGACAGTTTGGCACCACGCAGTTCAACACACTGCTCGTAAATCAACTGGAAGAAACTGCCTCCTTGACCTTTGTGGACCAGGCCGTGGCGCGCGGCGTTCAGAATACCTATTGGGGATGGGGTACCGAATTCGTGGACGCGGATAACGACGGGGACCTTGATCTCTACGCGGTCAACGGTTTCGACGAGTTCGTCACCCCCTTTGGATCGCCTCTGGTGGACACGCCCGAAGTCCTGTTCGTCAATGATGGATCGGGGCATTACTCGCGTTCCAGCGGTACGGGCGCCGACTTTATCGGCGACGCCCGCGCCGCCATCGCCCTTGATTACAACCTGGACGGCCGCCAGGATTTGCTTGTGACCAGCATCCTCGACCCGCTGCGCTTACTGGAAAATCAAACCAGCGACCCCGACGCACCTGGGCATTGGCTCACGGTTCAGGTCGTCGGCCTGTGTGGCAACAACGCCGATGCCGTGGGTGCACGGATTTATGTGCAGGGTTCTGTAACCCAAATGAGAGAGGTCATTGCCGGCGGGAGCTATCTTTCCGGCCGGCCCTTTGAGCAGCACTTCGGCTTGGGCGCTGGCAACTTTATTGAAAGCCTTCGCGCTGTGTTTCCCGATGGCACAGAATTCAGCGAGGGCCCTCTCCTGGGCGATCGGCGCGTCGCCGTTCTCCATGTGTCGCAGTCCAAGCCTGCAAAAATGCTTTTGTCTCGCGACTTGCGCGACGTCGCCAGGTTCCAGCGATGCATGAACGCATCCACTGGCGGAACTTGCTCGACCTTTAACGACAATGGAAATCAGGACGGGATCATCGACACTGCCGATTGGGCTGATTTCATCGTCGCCCTCAACTGGACGTTGCCCGGCTGCATAGCACCGTGATGGAATAAGGGCGCGCGGGAATAAGATCGAAGACCGAACAGCGTAGAGCGAATGAAAGCACGGGCGAAAATCCGCGTGCAGCCAACTCCGAACGGTGGCGGAACGCCGCTTTGATGACGCCGCTGCACTTCGCGATACAGGAAGCAACGCTCGCGCAAATGGTGCGATCTACCTCGGCGGATTCGTGATAGAATGCCTGCTGAAAGCCGGGTTGCTGGAGCAATATTCTTGGCTTCAAAGTGCCGGACACCCGGACGGGCGCTCACGCAGCGAACGAGAGATTTTGGAACCTCGTGCTTCGGTGATTTCGCTCCGGAACGCCTCCTGACACCGCTATTGCGAGCGACTCACGAAGTCCTTGCCCTTC
Source organism: Phycisphaerae bacterium (assembly GCA_046715855.1). Taxonomy (GTDB): domain Bacteria; phylum Planctomycetota; class Phycisphaerae; order UBA1845; family UBA1845; genus CAZAMB01. Next base: position 65 of record JBKJYI010000256.1, on the reverse strand, counting down.
AATCGGTTTAGAGTACGTCGCAGTCAATTGTAGCGCCTCACCCCCCTCAATCCCCCCTTGGCAAG
>JBKJYI010000255.1:0-7164 GCA_046715855.1 Phycisphaerae bacterium | reverse complement strand
ATGCGGAGTAGCCCGCCGAGGCCCATTTGATTGCTTCGCGATGGTCGATAATAGGACTCGGTCCATGAAACACCGCTTGGCCATCGGAATTGATTTGGGCGGAACCAACCTCAAAGTGGGCCTCGTCGATGAGGCTGGACATGTGCTTGCCTCGCGGTCATGCCCGACGCAAGGAGAAAAGGGGCCGCTGTACTTCGTCGAATCAGTCGGTCAGATAATGAAGCAGCTCATGGCACAACATACACTGGACCATTCGGGTATCGTGGGGGCAGGACTGGGCTCACCCGGCCCGCTCGATCTCAAGCGGGGCGTTCTCCTGAAAACGGCGAACCTTCCGTGGGTGAATGTTCCACTTCGCGATTTGCTTTCATCGCAACTGCAACTGCCGGTGGTGGTGGACAACGACGCCAATGCTGCGGCTTACGGTGAGTTTTGGATCGCCGGAACAAACGGCTGCCCCAATATGATTTTATTGACACTCGGCACCGGGGTTGGGGCAGGCGTGATCCTTGACGGCCAGGTGCTGCATGGACATTTCGACAATGCCGGCGAGCTTGGCCACATGATCGTCTCGCCAGGCGGCTTGCCCTGCGGTTGCGGGCAGCGCGGCTGCCTGGAGGCCTACAGTTCCGCCGGCGCGGTCGCCAGGCGATTGGAACATGCTGTTCAGGCGGGTGCGCTTTCGAGCCTGGGACGCAGCGAAACGGTCGATGCAAAAACGATTGTAGCACACGCCAGGCAAGGCGACGCGCTGTGCCAGCGACTGTGGGACGAGGCTTGCTTCTACCTTGCCGTCGCATGTATCAACATGCAGCACGCCTACAACCCGGAGCTGGTCTTGCTGGGCGGTGGAATGGCCGACGCGGGCGACTTCCTGCTGAACGCCGTGCGCTCGCACGTTGGTGCCAACCGCTGGCATTTGCACGAAGACGTTCCGAGGATCGAACTGGCCCGGCTTGGCTCCGACGCAGGGCTTATCGGCGCCGCCGGCCTGGCGTGGAAATCATTCGCGGCTCAATAGGCACAGACTTCGAGGGCGTCGATCCGAGAGAAGTGCTTGTGTTCCGGCTTACCAGCGTTGTGCCGGGAGAAATTGCTACAGATGCGATGAGCACGTTCATGTCGCCGATGGGCGTGTACAACCTGCACAGCTTTGCCCAGATACGGGCGAAGACTTTTGCTGATCGATCATCGAAGTCCAGGATGGAAACACCTGACAGTAAATCCCGTACGGACACGCGCTCATAATCCGGATCGCGCGACATTTCAATGCCGACGTATAGCTCCGCTACGTTGAATCGAGTCGTGCAGACTTCAGATCGTCCCCCTTCATTCCGCAAGAGTCCGACGGCGCGTTGCTTGAAGTCGGTGCCCCCACGCCCCCGCAGATCGAGGAAAAAAGTCGTATCCAGGCATTTCATTCAATGACCCGACGAGGATACTTGGATCGATGCGCAACAGCCTGCTCAATTGCCTCGCACGCCTCGTCACTTAGCGGGTGGTCCTCGATTCGCTTTAACCAGGCTTCCACGTCAAACGGAGGTCTTACCAGCCGCTTGATGGCCTCGCTAAACGACTCCTCTTTTTTCTTGGCTTTCTTGAGGCGGTTATAGGCCTCAAGATCGAGCGATATGGTTTTCGTCGCCGTGATCAGACTCCATGCATGTACATGCATGCATCTTACGGCCGGCGACCGGGTCAAGCAGCCTCGCTCGCTTTGCTCAGCGGTTTCGGCAGAGAGCGCGTGACATTTCGCGTTTGGCCTCGCGGGCTTTAATTGATTCGCGTTTGTCCCCGACGGTCTTGCCCCGCGCCAGCGCGATGGTGACTTTGGCCAAGCCCCGGGCGTTGAAAAAAATGCGCAGCGGAATGAGCGTCAGGCCCTTTTGCTCGACCTTGGGTTTGATCTTGCGCAGCTCGGTTTTGTGCACCAGGAGCTTCCGCTTGCGGATGGGGTCGTGGTTCTGCGTATTGGCAAAAGCGTAGGGGTTGATATGCGACCCAATGAGCCAGAGTTCGCCGCCATCCATGCGGACGTAGGCCTCCTCAATCGAGGCATTTTTGTCCCGGAGACTCTTCACCTCCGACCCAAATAGGACAATCCCGCACTCGATTTTTTCGAGTGTTTCGAAGCGAAAACCCGCTTTTCGGTTCGTGCAGATGGTTTGATCGACCGGGGTTTTTGACATAAGGCTACTCGAATCATAGACTTAGGGCGAAAGATCGAACGCCGCTTATTTGGTCTACAATTCCGTTCGATTCTATCTATGATATACGGGGCCGCAAATGCGTTCCCGGAAGCAACCCATATGCAGGAGAGTGGGATTGACAGCGACACCGGACACCAGCAAACACCGTGAACATCAGCTCATTACCAAATCCCGCGCGGGTGACCGGGCGGCCATGCGCGAGCTGATCGACTTGCACAAAGATCGATTGTTCGCCTTCATCTGGCGAATGGTCCGCGATCACCACGAGACAGAAGATATTTGCCAGGACGCCTTTTTGAAGGCCTTCGCGTCATTGAACACGTTTTCGAGCGAATTCCGCTTCAGCACTTGGCTTTTCACGATCGGTTATCGGGTTTGCCTGAACCGCTTGCGGCGGAAGCGCGGATCTTCTACTGAAATAGATTTTACCACCATGCCTTCGCCGGAAGCGTCCGATTCTGCGGAATTCGTGGCTTCCGAAGAAGCGGGTAAAATTCGCGGACTGGTATGGGGCGCGGTGGATCAGTTATCCCCCCCGCAGCGTGCGGCTGTACTGCTTTTTTATCGCCACGAGTTTGGTTGCCACGAGATCGCCCGCGTGCTGGAAGTGCCACTGGCTACGGTCAAAAGCCACATGCACAGGGCTCGGGCCCGGTTGCGAGAGATTTTGGAATCAAATACCGCCGGCGAACTCAACGAATTTCGCAATTTTTCGGAGCGTGCGGTGTAGGAATCAATTGTCGGGGCCACGTGAGAGCCCCGGTAATTTGCCGGAAACGAATCATCCATGCAGTGCGAACAGTCCCGCCAACTTTTTGATGCATACCTGGATGGAGAGCTTTCTCCGTCGCTGGCCACCGAACTCGGGGCCCACCGACTCCGCTGTGCGGACTGCCGACAAGCGCTCGCCCTGCTCGAAGTAAGCGGCCATATTCTCCGCTCCGATCGCGACACGGTGCAGGCCTCCGACGACTTCACCGATCGCTTACTTGCCTGCGTGGATACGGCGCCTGACTGGCGGCGAAGAGTTCTCAATACTATTTACATAGGGGGTCCGCTGGCTGCTGCCGCTGTCATCGCGCTGGCGTTCATCGGCGTGTTTGACGGAAAGAGGCCATCCCAGGTTGCCGGCGTGAAAGAGCTGGCTCCGCCGGTCGCCGTAGGATTAATCGACTCCACCAAGGCGGTCACCCCTGTCGCAATTCAACTTCAAGCGGTCGATCCTGCTGAAAAGGCCTTGGGCGACTTTATCGATCAGACTCAGCAGAGCATGAAGGTCAAGGGCGACTCGGTCCAACGCGTGCTCGATCTAACCGTGTTGCAAATGCTCGATATTCTTGAAGAAGCCAAGGAACGCTCTCAACAAGCACCCGATCCGGCTTCTGTATGGATCGTGATGCCCGCTTCTCCCGGCCAGTCAGAACGTGAGCCGGCACAATTTGAAAATGCCGAAACAGATGCTCGCAGTGAGGAAGTCGCACCCGAGCAGCCCGATCCGCAAACTCCTTGAATCTGGCGGCGGTTTCCCACCAATGATTGCCACCTTTCGCAGGCGCTCGTCCATCCCAGCTGCATTCGTCTCCTGCGTTTTCCTGGTCTTTGTCCGTTGTCCGCTATCGCTCGGGCAGGCAACGGTCACCGCCCAAACAGGATCGACTTTGGCCGGTTACGTACCCTCGTCCTCGCGAATTTTCATCAGCATTCACCGCCTGCAAGATCTGGATCGCGCGCTTGCCCGTGTCAAAGCCGCTCGCGTGATTTCCGTCCTGGCAGGCACGTCTGCCAGCGATGGTCCATCGGAGTTCAAGACCGTGGTCCAATCATTACTGGGTGCAGGTGGTCTGGTTCCCGCTGAAGATTTGATGAAATGCGAAGTGGGCTTGGCCGCGGAGTCATTGGGTCAGCTTGCGAACCCGGTGTGGCTGGTTCGCGCCGTCGATGACGAAATGCTGCGCCGCTGGTTTCCGCAGCATGCACAGGCTGGGCCTGACGCCGATTCCGCGCGCGTGTTTCGCACCGACGATGGCCGTTTCGTCTGTATCCGCGACAAGGTCGTTGCCTTCGCACCGAAGGCGAGCGACTGGGCTCAGCTCGGTTTGATGCTGCGAGCCATGGCCGGATCTGATCCCGACATACTGGAGTCGCTGCCGGCCTATCGTGAGTCAGTCGCTTATTTTCCAAGTCGACCGCTAGCTACCGTCTTTGTTGCCGGTCCGTCTCAAAACATTGCCAACAATCCCATGGCGGGGCATGTGGCTATTGGAGTTTATGCAAAAGGCGAATCCATCGACTTTGCATTTCGCGGTTCGCGAATGAAGCCTTTGGGCAAGGGCCCAATCGCACCCGCCGCTTTGGAGCGAATGTTAAGGCTCCCGCAAACGACTCTCGCAGCCTATGCAACCACTGTTGATTGGACCTCGCTCTCCGGGCGCCAGGACAATTCGGTCGGCACACTTTCCCGATACGCACGGCTGCTGAAAGACTTGAGCCACGACGACTCCAACCCGGATGCGACCATACCGCGATTGGGTCGTCACCTGATTCTCGCATGGGGACAGGATTTCTCAGCCGGGGGGTCTACGCCGCAACTCGCTGCGCTTGTGGAGACTCCGGATGCAGCCCAGATGACGCGATCGGCCACCAATGTCGCCCGGTCATTGAGGCGGATCCTCTCGACATTGGAGCTTCGAGATATTTCGCAGGACGTAGAGGTCATGCAAAGCACGCATCTGGGAATTGCTATTTCCTCCATCCCTCTTCAACCCTGGGCCGCCAAATCGCGTTTTACCTGGGTAAAAGCTCTCTCAATGTTCGAACTGAGTTGGGCGGCCAGCGGTGATTGGTTTCTGGTGACGCTCACCCCAGACCATATGCACCGAATTCTGGACGCCCAGATCGGGTTTGTCGGTAATCTCGGCGACGCTCCCGGGACAATCGCACTTCGAGACGCGCCCGCACAGAGCATCTCAACTGCAATATTGCAGGGCTCATTCGCAGCCGAAACGCTCCAACAATGGGAAACGAACTTGCGAGCAACTCACGCGGAAGAATTCATGCGCACCCTTTGGCAAAGCGGCACTTCGGCAGCCGGCAATGCAAACCGGCTCGGAATCGAGCTGGCAGACACTGGTGCTTTCGGCCTGGTCGAGGTCGCGGCCGTGGCTGTTGGCACCCCGGCTCATGGCCGCCTGGAGGCTGGCGACCTGGTGATCGGCGTTGACGGCCGGCTATTCGAAATGGTCAACCCCGAACAAGATCTACTGCAATGGTGGGAGGACGTATCTCCGGGATCGGCGCACACTATGAGAGTTTTGCGCGGCGAATCGATATTAGAATTGGAGGTCACGCGTCGGCACGACGAGATGAGCCTTGCCGATCTCTTTGATCAACCACTTGACGTTGTCCACGAACTTGCCCTCCTTTGTGAAGCAATCCCTTCTGCGACTTTGCAGATCCACCACACCAGCGATCAGCACTTCTCCGCGTTCCTTAGCTTGCGCCTAAGTTCGAAGTGATTCCAGGCGGAATGGCTTCATGGCGAAACACACGTTCTCAATTTTGAACCATCCTGTTTACGAAGCGATCACCAGGGCGAACGTGGCGGCCGTTCACAAAATCCGCCCAGGACATGATGCGGCCTGACGCGGGCTGAATATGGGTGATTTCGAGCAGTCCATCCACGGTCACAATCTGCAATTCAGCATTGAGGGTGCCGGGTGCCAACGCACTGCCACCAGCGCTTTCGCCAAACTGCGACGCTATCAAAGACCGCACAATAGTCACAGGCTCATGGCGGCCCGATCCCGAGACGAAATTCGCAGTTGCCCCGGGCCACGGAGTCATCCCTCGGATTCGATTAATAATTTCCCGGGCAGGAAGTGCAAAGTTAATTTGTCCATCGGACTTCTTCAGCTTCGGGGCTTGCGAGGCCAGCGATTCGTCCTGTGGAATGCCCACGGGATTTTCGTCCCGCTCGAACATAGCCATCGCTGCCTGCACGGTCTGAACGCCGAGGACGGCCAGCCGATCATGCAACTCACCGGCTGTCTCCTCCGGATGGATATCCGTGGTGTCCTGGGCGAAAATCGGCCCCGCGTCCATCTTGTTTACAATCCGGAAAACCGTGCAGCCGGTTTGAACTTCGCCCCGCGCGATCGCCCAGTTGATCGGGGCCGCCCCGCGGTACTTCGGCAGCAACGAAGCATGCAGGTTCATGGCCCCGCCGGGCGCCGCGCCTAACAATTCCGGCCCCAGCTTCTGCCCAAATGCGATGACCAGCATCACTCTGGCTGACAATCCCCGAATCCGTGCAATCGATTCCGCCGTGTTTACGTTTTCGATTTCCGCCACGGAAAGTCCCAGCTCGTCCGACAACGTCTTTACCGGCGTCGGGGTCGCCCGCCTGCCCCGCCCGCTCCCCCGCGCGGGTTGCGTGATTACCAGGGCCATTTCGTGCCCGCTTTGCGCAAGCCATCGAATCGTTGGTTCAGCAAAAGCTCCGGAGGCAAGAACGATAAGTCGCATCATTCACCGTTTGCGAGAGCGCAGGTACTTTTCCTTGAGCTGCTTAAGCACGCGCCGATTGGCGATCTCGTCGGCGGTGGACATATTGTCGATGATCAGACGACCATCGAGATGATCGATCTCGTGCTGCCAGATGCGTGCGGGCAAGTCTTTTCCGACCAGTTGAAATGGTTTTCCCTCCATATCGACAGCCTGCATCACGGCCTGGACCGCGCGGCGCATCGTAACCGTCGCGCCGGGTATCGACAGGCATCCTTCCTCTTTTTCCTCGGCTCCGTTGAGCTCTATCAATTTCGGATTAACGTAAACCATATCGTCCGCCGGTTCCCCGCTGGCATTGCAAACGAAAATGCGCCATCCGATTCCCACTTGCGGCGCCGCGAGCCCCACCCCTTTGTCTTCGCGCATGAGCTCCAGCATGCGCTCACCC
>JBKJYI010000254.1:0-4038 GCA_046715855.1 Phycisphaerae bacterium | reverse complement strand
GCAACACTTCGATCAAGGTAAACCCCGATCGTTTCCGAATCATCTTTCTTCGCATTGAGAGTCTCCCGCGTTAACCAAAAGAACAACCGTCCAAGTTTATTGTACACCGGTCCCCATCGTGAGGATGGGAAGTAAAAGCGCGACGGCGATGCAAAAGACAATCCCCGCCATGAACATCAGCAATATGGGCTCCAGTATTCGGACCGCCAGGTCAATCGATCGCGCGGTCCGGGCTTCGTTTGTTTCCGCAATCTGCACCAGCACCGTTTCCAGGTTATTGCTCTCTTCGGCCACCGCGATCATGTCCAGGATGGTCTGCGGAAAAAGTCCGGATTCGCCCAGAGGGGCGGAAAGAGCGGCGCCTTTCCTGACGCTGTCGGCGGCCTTCTCAATGGTCTCGGCCAGCATCTGACTGCCCGCGGAATCCTTTGAAATTCGAAGGGCCTGCAAGATCGGAACACCATTGTGCAGCATGGTGCCGAGAATCCGGCAGAAGCGGCAGATGGCCACCATGGTGAAAACCTTGCCCAGAACCGGACCGCGCAGCTTGTACATATCCCAGAATCGTTTCCCGCTCGCCGTCCTCAAGTAGGAACTAAAGCCCGCGATCACCGCAAACACGATCAGCAGGATTCCCACATAATGGTGTTGCAGGAGATTGCTCACTCCGAACACGACGTGCGTCATCGGATTGAACGTTTCGGGTCGCAGGTGATCGCCCAGCTTGGGCACTACCACGACCATGAGCATGATCAAGATCACCGCGGCGATCACTACGAGGATGATTGGGTAGATCATGGCCCCCAGCAGCTTGTTGCGCAGCTCGTCCTGGCGCTCGGAAAAGAGTGCGATGCGAGTGAGAACGTCCTCCAGAAATCCGCCTTGCTCGCCCGCGCGGACCATCGATGCATGCAACGGCGAAAAGGCATGAGGATATTTCGCCATCGCCTCGCCTAACGCCATGCCGCCTGACACATCTTCGCGAAGCTCGCGCACCGTCAGCATCAAAGAGCCTGTCGATGATTGCTTGGATAACACGTCGAGCGCCCGCATCATGGGCACGCCCGCTTTGAGCAGGTCGGCCAGCTGGCTATAGAACGTCGTGAGATGCGAGCCTTTGACCTTCCGCCGCCGCCCGCCGGTGAACGGCACGGTTCCCTGCTCGACGCCCTCGCGGACGTGGACCGGGAACAGCGAAAGCTCGTCCAATTGACGCAGTGCGACCGAATAGTTCTCGGCCGTCAGAACGCCGGTGACGTGCTTGCCGCCTTGTCCGACAGCCTTATAGCTGAAACTGGGCATACTGAACCTAGGAAGCGCGAAGGACGGAAATCAAGGAAAACACCGGATTTCAATTTAATCTGTATAAAAAGACCGTCAAATGCGCACGGCACGCAGTTAAAACCTTATACCCAAGGGCGACGAAAAAATTGCAATCGCCGAATCGCTACTCACTGCTTTCCGGGCTGCCTGGGCCGGTCTTGGACGTGATCGGCCAGGAGATCAACCACTTCCTGGATGCTCAACTTGCTGGTGTCGATAATGATCGCCGAAGCGTCCGATAGCAGCGGCTCCCATTGCCGGGCGTCCACCGCGTCGCGCCCGGACAGATTTTGCTCGACCCGATCAACCGTGACGGCCTCCCCATCGCCCACCATTTCCTCAAAGCGGCGCTGCGCTCGCCGGGCCAACGAGGCCTCGAGGACGAACTTCACGTCGGCCTGCGGGAAAACCACGCTACCCTGATCGCGTCCTTCACTGACGAAGGATTCCAGCTTCGCCCCGATCTGCCGCTGCTGTTCGACGAGGAGCTTTCGTACGCTCGGCATCTTCGCAATTTGCGACGTTGCGCTGCTGACCTCCATCGTTCGGATCGCTTCGCTCACGTCCTGACCGTTGACGCGGATGCGCGTGTGCGTCGGCCCGCAATCGATCTCGAGCTTGAGTCCCTTCGCCACGGTGCTGACGGTTTCCTCGTCGGCCAGATCGACGCCGCGTCGCACGCATTCGTAAGCGATGGCCCGGTACATCGCCCCGGTGTCGAGGTACGGAATCTGCAGCCGTGCGGCCAGCTTACGCGCAGCGGTTGATTTCCCCGAACCGGCCGGCCCGTCAATCGTCACGATCATAAGCCAATGATAATCAATTCCGCGTCGCCGGGCACGGTCTAGGCGTAACGATCCTTCCATTCCTTGAGGCGGGTCAGGGCTTCGAGGGGTGTCAGATTATCCGGGTCCAGTGAGCGCATGGCCTCCATCAGTTCGTCACCCGGTTCGCGGAAAAGGGCCATTTGGTTGACGTCGCGCGATTTGGAAACGGCTATGGCGGGCGACGCCGACGCTCCCGCGATGCGGCGCTGTAGCTGATCCAATACCTCGCGGCTTCGATCGATGACAGCCCGTGGCACTCCCGCCAGCCGGGCCACGTGAATGCCGAAGCTTTGATTGGCTCCGCCCTCAACAATTTTATGGAGGAACACAATTGACGATTCAGAAGGAATTGTCGATTGTCGATTGTCGATTGTCGATTGATCGGCCATTGCCGATTGCCGATTGCCGATTTCGCGGACTGCGACGTTGAGGTTGCGCACGTTCTTCAGCAGCGACGCGAGTTCGATGAGTTCGTGATAATGGGTGGCGACCAGTGTGCGGCAGCCAACCGAATTCGCGAGATATTCTGTGACCGCCCAGGCCAGTGAAAGACCGTCGAACGTGCTGGTTCCGCGACCCAGTTCGTCAAGAATCACCAGCGAATCGCGCGTGGCGTTGTGCAGAATGTTGGCGGCCTCGATCATTTCCACCATGAACGTGGATTGCCCGCGCATGATCTCGTCGGACGATCCGACCCGCGCGAAAATCCGATCCACCAGTGACAGGCTCATCCTTCGCGCCGGTACGAAAGCGCCGATCTGGGCCATGATGGTAAGCAGCGCGACCTGCCGGATGTAGGTGCTCTTGCCGGCCATGTTTGGACCGGTGATCACGAAAACCCTGGCGTCACCGATCATAGCCGTATCATTGGGCACGAATTCATCGCCGATCGCCTGATCGAGCACCGGATGCCTTCCGTCGATAATTTCCAGCTCACCGCCCTCGACGATCTCCGGCCGCACGCAGCGCCGCTCTTCGGCCAGCTCGGCCAATGCCGCCACGCAGTCGAGCCGCGCGATCGCCCTGGCCACCATCGCCAGCGGGCCAAGCCACTGCGCTACTTGCTTGCGCAGTTCTTCGAAAAGCTCGAATTCCAATTGATTGGCCCGGTCCTGAGCGGTCAGCACTTCGTGCTCGTGGTTCTTGAGCGTCTCGGTGATATAGCGTTCGGCGTTCTTGACCGTCTGCTTGCGAATGAAGTCGGCGGGCACTTTTGTAGTGCCCGAGTGTGGCACTTCGAGGTAATAGCCGAACACCCGGTTGTACCCGGCCTTCAGGTGGGAGATACCGGTGCGCTCGATTTCTTTCCGCTGATACTCGGCCAGCCACGCCTGCCCGTCATGCGAGATGCCGCGAAGCCGGTCGAGATCGGCATGATATCCGTCAGCCATGAAGCCACCTTCGCGCAGATTATTGGAAGGCGCCTCGCGAATCGCCGAGCCAAGCAAAGTCGCAAGGTCGCTAATCGGACGATGTGGCGATGTGGGGACGTCGTGATGTAGCAATGGGTCGCTTTGGGTACCTTCATTTTTCGAATTTCGAATTTCGAATTTCGAATTTTCCTTTCCATCGGTTGCATGACGCGGTTCGTCTCCGCTTAAGTCCGACAAGACTTGACTCAGAAAGGGAATCTCCGCAGCACGGTTGAAATCCAGCAAGTCGGGCAGGGTGCCAAGGGTGCGGCCCAGTGATTCGAGGTCGCGCGGCGACGCACGCCCCAATGCGACCCTGCCGGCGATCCGCTCGACGTCTGCGAGTATCTTTAAATTCTGGCGGATACGATCGCGAAGCGTTGATTCCTCGACTAAAAAGCCTACCGCCTGCTGTCTTTCCCGAATCGCCTCCGCGTCGGTGAGCGGGGCGGCCAGCCAGTGGCGCAGCATGCGAC
>JBKJYI010000253.1:0-3416 GCA_046715855.1 Phycisphaerae bacterium | reverse complement strand
TAAAAGGACAGGGGCCAACTGTCGTCATTCACCAGGATTTGAACGACAAAGTCGTCCGGCGCACTATCGGCCACGCAATCGGCCTGCGAAGCCGCCGGGTCGTTGTCGATGTATTGCCCCCAGACGCACAGCGACGAGAGCGAGTCGCCCGTGGGCAGGAAGTCGTCGGCAACGGCCAGATACACGCCGCGATCGCTGATGGTGCGGTTGGGCGAGCCGTCAAAAGGTTGACAATTATTGGGCCCTTCGAGAGAGCAAGCCGATGAGCCCGCACTTCCCTGGGCAATGGCACGCTGGCAGTGAAACGCGAACAAGGCAACGACAAGGGTGCCATAGCGGAGCGAGGACATTGACGCACTTCCAATCATGGTACTTGATGATTGTCCGCTATTCTAACAAGTTACCACCTTGGCTGATATATCTAAGGGACGAAAGACGAGCATGCGATCACCGGATGGCCTATTTTTAATTGATATTTTCCATTTCCACAACGTCCGGGAATGCGTTGCAGCCTTGACAGAAGGCCGGCAAGTCCTACCATAAGGAACCGTATAGTCGATACAAATTTTCACAGACTTGGGGAGGGGGCAATCCATGTTCCATGTAGGGGAGAGAGGACTCTCCAGCCATGCCTGCCGCGGGGGAAACGGCCGGTTGGCGATTCTCATGTCGGGGCTCATGCTGCTGGGGGGCGGGCTTCCTGCATTTGGACAGCTCATCGCGGTTGCTCCCGACGACCAGACGGTCTTCATGTTTTCCGGACCGGAAGGCGGACCGTTTCAACCGCAGACCCTCACCGAGTGGACCCTGGAAAATACCGACGCTGCGGATCTGGCTTATACGGTTTCGAGCGATCAACCCTGGCTTTCAGTTAATCCTTCTGACGGCAACCTGGGAGGTGGATTTAATAATGATGTCGCTATCAAGGCCGAGCTTGACCTGACAGAATCGCAGGCGTTGGCGGCGGGCCTGTATTCGGCGACGGTCACGTTTCGAAATCTTGCCAACGGGGCTGGCGATACGACTCGAACGGTGCATTTGCAGGTCGCGCCGGCCAATTTCAGCGTAAGCCCGGCGTTTGTGAATGCGACGTCAAATCTCAACCAAGGCAATCCGCTCGACAAAGTGATCACTTTGTCGAACGGCGGCCTTTCCGATCTCAATTATTCTTTGACCTGGGACAGCCAGCCATGGCTGATCGTCAGTCAGGATAGCGGCACGGTCCCCGGCGGCGGGTCATCGACGTTCACCATTTCGTTCAATACGGCCGGACTGGCCGCGAGCTCGTACTCGGCTCAGATCGACATTTCCAACACGACGAATGGGGCCGGTTCACGGACGTTGCCGGTTTCGCTCATCGTGAAGGCGCGGGATGCCAGCGCGGTGACGCTCCGGCCTGACGAGGATATCGAGGTCGCGGGCCCGGTGGGAAGTCTGCCGACCGAGAGCCAGCAATCCACCATCATCAACGACGGGGAAAAATCGGTCCGTTGGAACGCGGTTGTCAGTGAGCCGTGGATTTCCGTCAGTCCATCTTCCGGCGAGCTTGCTGCGAATGATGGATCTCTTGGGGGGCTGGATGAACGCTCCATTACGATTCGCGTGAACGCGGCGGTGCAAACGCTTCCTCCGGGAAGCGCGGCCGCGACGGCGACCTTTCAGACGATTACGACCAATATCATTACAGGTGAAGTGACGGGGGTGGCCTTTGCTACTCGCGTGGTGAATGTTGTGGCCAATCCGGTGCTTACTCTTTCTGTGCCCGCTATCGGCGGAGAGGTGACCACTGCGCCGGACGGGACCGATCTGGGATCGACTGCGACTACGCAGCGATTGAACTTTCCGTTCGGGCAGGTCGTCGTGGTGACGGCATCGCCGGGAGATGGGTACGAATTTCGTGGCTGGGCCGGAGACTATCCCGAGGATGCGCAGCTGGTCAATCCATTGATCCTTCCCATGGATGCGTCGAAGAGTCTGGGTGCGCTGATTGCTCCGATTTTGCGAAGGCTCACGCTCAGCATGACCGGCGGGGGCACGGGCACGATTGACATGGGTCCGACCGGGGCGGAGATCGAAAATCCGCTGGAAGCCCGCTACACCAACGGCACGACGGTGCGGTTGTTAGCCGAGGCCGACGCGGGGTCGATGTTTCGCGGATGGAGCGGAAATGTGCCGCCGGGCAGCGAGTTGAGCAACCCGATTAACGTGCTGATGGATCGCGAGCGGGTGATTTCGGCGCGGTTCGAGCCGTCCATAGAATTTGCGGTTGATGTTCAGGGAAGCGGAACGGTCGTCGTCGATCCCGACCTTGAGGCGTACTCGGCGGGGATGACAGTTACGCTCACCGCTGTGGCCAATGAAGATTTTCATTTCGCCGGATGGAGCGGCGCGGCGAGCGGGTCGACTACTCCGTTGGTGCTTACGCTGACCGGCGACACGGTAGTAACGGCTACATTTGCGGAAGGTCCTGATGAGCCGGGCGGCGAAGACCCGGGTGACGGGACGACTGCGAAGTTATTCGTTGACATCCAAGGCGATGGTTTGGTCACGCCGAACGGCGGGAATTACGTCAAAGGTGCAACGGTCACGGTCATCGCTACGCCCACGGTCAATTCCAAGTTCGTCCGATGGGAGCAGGACGCCCTGGGCACGGAACTCACGGCCACGGTGTTGATGGATCGCAATCGCACGGTCCGCGCGATCTTCGAAGCGGACACGGACGAGACTCCGAGTCCGAGGCCCACGCCATCGGGCGGTGGTTCGACGTGCGGAGCTGTGGGGATGATCGGATTGGCCGGCCTGTTCCTAGGGTGGATATCGCTGGCGTTCATATCGAGACGGCATTAGAACCGGTTCGAGTTCCGAACGCGGTTGATTTCCGAAAAAATTTATCGAAGCGATCGAAAATGCAGATTTGATCTGCTGATGGATTCCCAACAAAAGCACCATGATACGGATACAAAGCCATTCACTTCTCGCGGGCTGGGTGCTGCTGTTTGCCTTCAATGGTCGTAGTTGGGGTGCGGGCGCTATCTTTCGTGATGATTTTGATGGTCCATCGTTGCAGGCCGGGTGGACGATTGTCCGGCCCGATACGGCGACGTATAGCCTCACGGCCGCGCCGTGTTATTTTCGGGTGCTTACGACGCGCGGACTTCTGGGCGAGCAAGGTACGGCGAAAAATCTGCTGGTGCGTCCGGCTTCGGGCGATTTCATTTTGGACACGAGGCTGGAGTTCGACCCTCGCGATGGTCAGCCCTTCGCGGGGCTGCTGGTTTACCAGGACGACGCTCACGCCGTGTCAATCGGCCTGGTGTATGCGTCCGGGGAGCGGGGCGAGTTTCGCGGCGTGGTCATGCTCAACGTGGGCGACGACGTCGACCCCAACAATCGTCAGGCTTCAAAATATGACGAGA
>JBKJYI010000252.1:0-4796 GCA_046715855.1 Phycisphaerae bacterium | reverse complement strand
CCCTTACAGTCCTCAGTCTTTTGCGATCGAGTTTAAGCCCACTCAAAAATTCTTCCTGGCCGTGGTGTCGCTTGTCGGTTGGGCTGCGATTGGTTTTCTAATTTTTCGCTCTTTCGGAAATCCGGTTGTGACGTTGTTGGCTATGCTCGCGGTTTTCGCTATCGCCGCTTACCAATTGCTTGTGGGGCGATTTGGGCGGCGCTTGATCGTTGATAAACGCGGCCTGCACATTGCTTCGCGCGGAAGCCTGAGAAGGTCTCTCGGCTGGGACGAAATTGCCGCCTTCCAGTATTCCTGGATCGATGGTGGATTGCTCGCTCGAACGTATGACGGCAAGGTCATTACCCTTTGCCGCGATGCAAAGATCGCCAAAGCTTGCCGCAAGGACCTCGAATCCGCCTGGATCGAACACTTCCAGCGCATACCATCCCACAATCCCGACTGACATGATCGCGAAAATCAAAGAATCGGGCCGCGCCCTGTATGTTATAAAGGGTGATAAGGGCGAGGGTACGCCCGTCGGGTTGCGGAGACGCCAAAATGCCTGCCTTGCAATCAACCGTCGCTGAACAGCTTTTCATCCTAGCCCTGCGACGAAACCCGATTCCCGGCTCCCAAACCCCGATTCACTCGTCCGCGCAAAAAAAGGTGACGGAACAAAACCAAAACGCCGCCCATCGGGCAAGCGCCTCGGTGCAAATGAAAATTTCCAATCGAACCCATCTTTCGGCCCTACTTTACAACGTCCCCCGGCCCGTCGCGCGGCGTATAATGACTTGGAGGTCGTTTTTGACGTGGAAATCAGGAGGAAACCATGATCCTTGAACTCAATGAAAAGGAAGTCGAAGCCCTTCGGGTGCTGGTGGAAAACCGAGTGACGGCCATCGGGCCGGAAATTCACCATACTGACACCCCTTCCTATCGTGAAGGGCTCCGCCACTCGCGAGAAATGCTGACCGGCATTCTCGAGCGGCTATCGAAGCTCGAAGCGGCCCACGTGTAGCGGGAACGCTCAAAGGCTTGCGGGTGGCATGGCCAAGCGAAGCGCCGCCATGTTGCGACGAGTCCATGCCGGCGCCCGGTGAGGCTGGGCTTGGGCATGCCACCCGACTCCATGATCCCACACCGACTCAAGGTCGAGAGCGCGCCTTTAGACACTCCATCCCGTAAGTCAGATTTCCCTCTTCCGGCAGGCGACTTGGAGGTGGGAGGCGCGACTTACGGCGTCGGGCAGGCCGGAGATGGACTTCTCGACCTTCGCCCATCTGCGGCGCGCTTCCGGGTCGGCCAATAGCTCGCGGTGGTGGCGCATGGGCAGCACCGTCTTGCCCACCATGTCGAGCAGCTCAAAGCCCGTCGAGGCCACCAGCCGCCGAAGCTCTTCCGGCGTAAACGTGGTGATTTCGAATTGCTCATCCGCGTCCCTGGTCAGCCAGTGCGTCTTGCCGCTACGAAGAAACCGGGCCAACTCCTCCGGTTCGCCGCGCTCCAGATAGAAGTCGATGGCCGACAGCTTGTTGTCCAGCGTGGCCACCAGCACGCCCGCGTCGGCGAGTGCGCGATGAATCTGGCGCATGGCCGCCGGCGGCGAACTGGTGCAGCCGATCGGATCGCCCAGCGCTGCTGCGAGCGCGGCACCACCTTCGGGGAGCTGCGAGAGGTCGCAAAGGTCGGCATGAACGAAATCGGCGCGATGAAGCTGGCCCATCTGATCGATCTTGGTCCGCGCCTGATCGAGCATTTTGGCGGAGATGTCCACGCATACCACGCGAAACCCGCTCTTGATGAGCTTGGCCGCCCACTTGCCAGTGCCGCAGCCCAGATCGAGGATGATTTTGGACATGTCGCGCGGCAGATATGGCTTGAGGTAGTCCCAGGTCAGCGAATCATGCCACTGCCAGAACTCGTCATCGTAGCTGGCGTCGTAGCGCCCGGCCACCCGATCGTGGTATTTCTGCACCGCTGGTCTGCGCGATCGACTCATTCCGGCAGTGTAAATCATTTTTCGCCGACGCGGGAAGTGTCCTGCTGGTTGCAATCAAAATGCGAGCGTCTTAGCATCGCCTTCAATTCGAAGGCTACGTCCAGCCGCACCGAAGCGGTCACTGCGCTGCAATCAGAGGACTCTGTTGAACCGCGTCTACCGATTTTGCGTTTATCGCCCGCGTCTGGTCATCGCTCTGGGGGTGCTGGCCTGCGCTTCTACTGCTCCGGGTGTTTTGCGGCTGCGGCTTCGGACGGACGGGAACGCGCTGATTCCGCATGGTGCGCCCGAGATCGCGGTGGATCACGCGGTGCGGGAGAAGTTCAACCTTCAAGATCCCCTCGTCGTCGTGGTCTGGACCAATTCGGCGGTTGGAATTTTCAACCCGCACACTCTGGAGCTTATTGCCGACCTGACCGAGGATTTCCAAAAGCTCGAGGGAGTTGACCCCGACCAAGTCTTCAGTCTGGCCACCGAATATGGCGACCGCGTTTTTCCCGGCACGCTGGATTTTCGCCGCCTCTTGGAGCCCGTGCCGAGCACTCCCGACGAGTGTCAACAGCTTCGCGAGGATTTGCAGGTCTATCGCCTCTACACCGGCATGCTCGTGTCGCATGACGAAAAAGGAGCGGCCATTCTTGTGGGAGCCGCGCCGGGCATCGATCGAGTTAAGCTGTTTGGCCGCCTACAAGAACTCATTGCAGGGCGCGAGCTAGTGCACGAGGAAGTGTCGGTGATCGGCGCGCCGGTGGCCGAAGCGCTGTTGGGTACGCATCTGCTTCAAGACCTCGGTGTGCCCAACGCTCTCCTGGGTTTTCAGCAAGCAAGGCAAGCAAGCAACGCGGAGCGACGCTGGAGCATTTATCAGATGCGCGTCTGGATTGCCCGCCACGTCGGTTTGGTTCCAGTGGCATTGCTGGTGATGGCACTGGTGTTTTATGTCTACTTCGGCTCACTGGCGGCGGTGATTCTTCCCATGGCCGAAGTTGGCGCGTGTTTGATTTTTGTCTTCGCGCTCATGGGCTGGTTAGGCGTGCCCATCTATCTGACGATTGCGGTGATGCCCATCATCCTGACGGCCGCCGGCATCACGGACGAAATTCACGTCTTTGCCCGCTATCGCGACCGTCTTCGCGAGCACCCGGACTCCGATCACCGCGTTGTGTTGCTGGAGACGCTTTCGGAGATCGGGCGTCCGGTGATCATGGCCGGCATCAGCACAGGCATCGGCTTTTTGGCATTCGCCCTTTCGCCCATCGCCCCGGTTCAAGCCTTTGGGGTATTCACGGCCATTGGTCTTGCATTTTGCATGGTGTGGTCACTGACGGTGATTCCCGCGTCACTTGCGTTGATTCATCCGCGGCGAATCACCGCCCGTCGCCGGCGCTCTGGGTTCGGATTGGACACTGCGCCGCGGCGATTCTTCCCCTGGCTGGCAGCAGTCATCATTCGGTTTCGCGTTACTGTTCTGGTGGGTGCGGCGGCACTGGCGGGGCTTGCACCGTTGGGGATTGCCGAGGTCGTGGTGCAGGATAGTTGGGTGGACGGCTTCGCACCGGAGAGCGAATTTCGCCGGGCCACGAACCATTTCAACGAGCAATTTCACGGCGGACACACGCTGCTGGTCAAAGTGGACACCGGCAGTGAGCGCAGCGAGGGGGAGATCGACGCGGCGGCGCTGGATGGGCTATGGACGAAGGTTGCTGCTGATACGGTGGCCGATCCGCGCTCGCTTCTGGATTGGCGACTGCGCTTCCACCGCCCAGACTCGCCGCCACCATCCGATCCGGCACTCGCCCGGCAGCATGCTATTCTCAACACGTGGACGACATGGGTGACGGATGTGAAAAGGGAAGGTGACCTGCTGTGGCTCAAGGGGATTCCCAGTCACGGGATCGCCAAGTTCGGCCTGCGCTTAAACGACGGCGATCGCGTGCGTTTCGAGTTGACGCCGTCGCGACTGATGCAGCCGGAAACCATGCATCAAATCGCGGACCTGGAAGCATTCATTGAGTCGCACGAGGAGCAGGCCGTCGGCGGCGTGGTCGGCACTGCCGACTATCTGGAGACGGTCAACTACCTGCGCCGGGGACGCAAGGCGGAGCATCGGGGAATTCCGGCCGGGGTCGAAGAGATTGACTGGCTTTGGCGCGAATACCGCAGGATGCGCGGTGATAAACGCGTCCGCCAGTTGATCGACGAGGATTTCGGTCAGTCGATCGTGACGGTGTTTTTGCGCGATGCGAACTTTGTCGACACCGGCAAGCTGATGGCGGATATTCGCGATTATGAGCGCGAAGAGCTGGCTCCGCATGGTATCAAGCTTTCGTTTGCGGGCGATGTGGCCGTAAGTCAAACGCTGATCGGCGCGATTGTGGGGACGCAAATCATTTCCGTCGCGGCTGCTCTGGCCGGCGACTTGCTGGTCACGATTATCCTGGGCCGTTCGTTTGTGTTTGGATTACTGTGCGTGATTCCCAGTTTGCTCGCGGTGCTGCTGAATTTTGCGGTGATGGGCTGGATGGGGATGCCGCTCGGTGTGGCCACTTCCATGTTTTCATCGATGACGCTGGGCATGGGCGTCGATTATGCGATTCATTTTCTTCAAAACTACCGGCAGCATCGGGCGAAGAGTCTTAACCATTATGTACGCAAACCACCGCCCCTGGCAGGGGGGATCGTGGGGGGTGACGACGTACAAAGCTCGCGCATGTTACAAGTATTGAGCGTCGCCACCGCCCCCCCGCCCGAACCCGTGGGGGGGGTGGGGGGGTCCATAAGGGCGAGTTAGGAATCGGGAGGGGCGGCCGGG
>JBKJYI010000251.1:0-2719 GCA_046715855.1 Phycisphaerae bacterium | reverse complement strand
TTTGCAGAAATATCTTCTTGTTCATGACGCCTCGACTGGGTGGGAAAGCCGCCGTAGACCCCTCGCATTTCAGAAGGGTTATCATAGCAGAACTGGAAATGCGTAAGCAAGCCCGAATTGCCCTATGGGGCGGTTTGACCGGTCGTAGCGTCTTCCGAACTGGCCAACAATCGAGCTACCGGAAACGCCGGTGCATCAAAGGGGGATGCACCCGACACGGCTGGGCTGGCAAGGGTGCATCAAACGGCGATGCACCCGACGCGTCCTCGAGTACAGCAGCGCAACGCTGTCGGATTATGGCAGTTGCAGGGTGAGGGTCAGGGGCTTGCCGTCGCGGTTGATTTGGAGCGAGAGGGGGGATTTTTTGAAGGCGGCGGTTCGATCATCGGGGGAGAGCTTGTCCAGGGGCGTGTCGTTGATGGCAAGGATTTGATCGCCTTTTTTCAGGCCAGCCTTCTCGGCAGGCAAGCCTGGTTCTACGGCCAATACTGACCAACTATCATCTTCCGCCTCGGCCTGAATCTGAATGCCATAGCGTGGCGGCTGCGAGCCGGCAGGTGGAGGCGAGGCGCTGGAGGCGAGTTCGGTGGCGGCGGCTTCGCGCGCGGCCGTGACGAGCACCCTGCACAGATCATCCGAGCTGCCGGCGTTGGACTCCACAACAATTCCAAGGCCTTTGCTTGGCCACAGGGCAAACGCGGCTGTGTAGTGCCCGTCGCCGCCGAAGAAAATCTCGCCCTCACCTGACGAACCGGGACGCAATTCCGGCAACTTCTCGATCGCCGCAGTACCCAGGAATTCGCTGGGCTTGCGCTGCTCCACCTGCACCAGCGCAGCGGCGAGTTTGGCGAAGTCTTCGATCGACATGCTCATCATTCCGGCGGGTGCAATTGCGGGGAGGCCCGACCGTGCGGGCGCCGGCTCGAAGCCATCTTTGCTGCGCATGTGACCGCTCCAGGCCGGTAGATCGGTCAATTTGCCCGGCACGCTGACCACTGCGGACTTCATGTCCAGCTGGCGGAACACTTCGTCGCGCATGAGTTGCTCATAGGATTTGTCGGCGAGACGTTCGGCAATGTGGCCTAGCAGGCCGTATCCGGCGTTGGAGTAAACCATTTTGGTTTTGGGCTGGGCGGCGGGTGACTCGGAAAGGAGGTGAGCCACGAAAGCGGCCCGTTGCTCGCGCGGTGAACCGGAGTGGTTGAAAAGGATGGGGGTTTTTGCGGGATTGATCATGGTGTAGGGCTGCAGGCCGCCGCGATGTCCGACGATGTTGACGGATTTGTACTCCTGGCGCATGGAAACATCTGGCAGCAAATCGCGCAGCGTGGAATCCCAGCGAAGTTTGCCTTTGTCCACGAGCCGGCCAATCAGCAAGCGCGTGGCCGCTTTGCCGCACGAACCAATGAGTGAGCGATCACCCAGCGCTACCGGCTCCTTGGTCTGCAAATTGCGAACGCCGGTTGCCCCGGCCGCGATCAGCTTGCCGTCGCGAACAACGGCGGCCGCGACGCCGGGTGCATTGAATTTCTGCCGGATTGGTTCGATAACCGGAGTGAGGTCGATGGGCGGAGGTGCATCCGCTCGAATGACGGGCACACATGCGCCAAACATTATGAAGACCGCCCTGGCCGCGAATTGCCGTCGCACACTCATATGTACCCCTCTCGCTTATAGACTCTCATTTGGTCTCGCGGTTAAGGACGAAGTTGGGATGCAAGCGCTGTCAAAACTTACTTTGGACCTTTCCTAAACCTTGTGATAGATTTCACGAGAACAGTGCCAACACCGCTCCCTGGCGCTCGCAGTACTGGTTCGAGATTTCACGGAAGAGAGCTGCCGACCCCGCTCCCTGACGGTCGAGGTACTGATTTCAAAGGTTTTCGCGATGAGTGAGACGATGCAAGCTTATGCGGCAATTGGGGTGACCATCCTGCTGGTGGTGGTCACCGCTGCGGGGATGCTCATCGCTGCGCATGCGATCGGGCCGAAGCGCCACGGGCCGGTCAAGGATTCGGCGTATGAGTCGGGGGTGCCGGCGATCAACGACACGCGGCGGCGGTTTAATATCCGGTTCTATATCGTCGCGATGCTGTTCATGCTCTTCGACGTGGAAGTGGTGTTGCTCTGGCCCTGGTCGGTGCTTTTCCATAAGGCGGCGACGACCGGCGCGACGGTGCAGCTGGACAGCGGGGAAGTTTATGGCAAGGGATTTCTGCTGGCGGGGATGAGCATTTTCTTCG
This sequence comes from Phycisphaerae bacterium, assembly GCA_046715855.1. Lineage (GTDB taxonomy): Bacteria > Planctomycetota > Phycisphaerae > UBA1845 > UBA1845 > CAZAMB01. Next base: position 476 of record JBKJYI010000251.1, on the reverse strand, counting down.
CGCTGCTTTTGTTTGGGCTTCTGTACGAGTGGAAGAAGGGGGCGTTTGAATGGGATTAGCTCAGCCAGCCGCTCCGCCGCCGTATCAGGCCAGCAAGGAGGAATTCCTCCATACGCGGATGGATCATCTCATGGATTTGATTCGCAAGGGGATGAACTGGGCGCGCAAGAATTCGCTTTGGCCTATGCCGTTTGCGAGGGCCTGTTGCGGGATCGAGCTGATGGCCACCGGGGCGAGCCGGTATGACATCGCGCGGTTCGGGGCGGAGGCCATGCGTTTCAGTCCGCGGCAGTCGGATTTGCTGATTGTGGCGGGCCGGGTGGCGATCAAGGAGATGCCGGTGCTGCAGCGGATTTACAAGCAGATGGCCGAACCCAAGTGGGTGATCAGCATGGGGGCGTGTGCGAGCACCGGCGGAGTGTTCGATACGTATGCGGTGGTGCAGGGGATCGATCAGTTCATGCCGGTGGATGTGT
>JBKJYI010000250.1:0-2503 GCA_046715855.1 Phycisphaerae bacterium | reverse complement strand
CGCCCAGCGCACCCACATTCGTAATCGTAAACGTCCCGCCGCGCAAATCCTCGATCGCAAACTGGTTGGTCCGCACCCGCTCCGCAATCCCCCGCAGCGCCGCCGTAATCCCGCGCAACGAAAGCTGATCGACGTTTCGAATCACGGGCACAATCAGCCCCCGCTCCGTATCCACCGCCACGCCCAGGTTCACGTAATCCTTATAGACAATCTGCCCGGCCTCCATATCGAAGCTCGAATTAAAAATCGGAAACCGCCGCAGGGCAATGCACGTTGCCCGGATCACAAACGTCATGATCGTCAGCTTTGGATCGTTGTTCGTCGCCTCGTTGAGCCGATGCCGAACGCTATCCAACTCGGTGATATCCGCCTCGTCGCTATGCGTAACATGCACGGCCGTAAACGCCGACCGCGACATCTGCGTCGCAATGGTCTTGCGAATCTGGCTGATCGGTTCGCGATAAATCCGCCCCCATTTATCTTGATCAGCCGTGCCCGGAATCCGCGCCGCCGGCGACGTCACCGTTCGCTGTTGCGGCCCCGTTATCGCACCCTTGCGATCCTGTCCCCCCTCTGCCGTCGATGCCTGCGCTCCAACTCCACCGCCGCCCGACGCCGCCCGTTCCAAGTCTTCCCGGGTAATTCGCCCACCCGGCCCGGAACCCACTATCGAATCCAATTCGAGACCCATCTCTCGGGCTTGCTTCCGAATCGCCGGCGCAGCCGCCGCCACCGTGCGCTCGCGCTGTCCATCTCCCGGCGCATTTGCCCGTTGCGATTCCCCGGTCCCCCGCGACGATTCCCCGGTCCCCCTCTCCCCCGAAGAGATGGCCGGGGTAAGTGCCGGCTTACCGCCTCCTTGGACAGGCTCGCGCGCCGACTTTGCCGCCGGTGCAGGCGGCGAAACCGGCCCGCCTTTCTTGGGTGCCGCAGATTCCTTCGGCGCCTCGGCCTTGCCGTCGTCAAAAGTAACGACGACCTCTCCGACGTTGACCGTCTGGCCTTCTTTCACGTGTATCTTCTTCGCGATGCCCGCAAACGGCGATGGAATCTCCACCGCCGCCTTATCCGTCTCGACCTCCATCAAATACTGATCGGCCTCAACGCGGTCGCCTTCCTTCACCAGCAACTTGACGATCTGCGCCTCGGCAATCCCTTCGCCAAGATCAGGCAACAAAAATTCTTTTGGCATCAATCACTCCGACAAATGTGTGCAGGCCGAGGCGTTGCTGTTCGGCGTCGCTTGGGGCCGTCCCCCAGGGGGGACCACAGGGGGGTAAAGAGATTCATAATATTAGTTCAAAATCCCAGCACGTCCTTCGCCGCGTTCACGATCCGATCCGAGTTCGGCAAATAAGCCCGTTCCCGCGCAAAATACGGGAACTGCACGTCGTACCCGGTGTCGCGCTTGATCGGTGCTTCTAAATGAAGCAATGCATCCGTCTCCGCGATCCGCGCCATCACTTCGGCCCCGATGCCGCACGTACGAGGCCCCTCGTGAATGATCACCGCCCGCCCCGTCTTGGCGACGGAACTGGTAATCGTGTCCGTATCCAGAGGCGAAACCGTAAGCAAATCAACAATTTCAACCGAAATCTTCTCGTCCGCCAGCTCGTCCGCCGCCTCCAGCGTCGGCCGCATCATCGCCCCGTACGAAATGAACGTAATGTCTTTTCCTTCGCGGACTACTTGCGCTTTCCCATTAGGCATCCGCTCCGGCTCCTCAGGCACTTCTTCCTTGAACGAACGGTACACCTGCTTGGGCTCAAAGAAAATCACCGGATCAGGATTGAAGATTGATTCCAACAGAAGCGCCCGAGCATTTCGCGGCCCCGACGGTATCACCATCTGCAATCCCGGCGTGTGCGCATAATACGCCTCCCGGCTTTCACTATGATGCTCGACGGCTCGAATCCCGCCTCCGTAGGGCATGCGAATGACCATCCCCAGCCCAAACCGCCCGCGCGTCCGATTTCGAAACCGCGAAACATGCTGCTCAACTTGGTGAAAAGCCTGATAGAAAAAACCCGAAAACTGCATCTCAGCCACGGGTTTTAGCCCGTACAGCGCCATCCCGATCGCCCCGCCGACAATCGCTCCTTCCGCCAGCGGCGTATCGATCACCCGATCGGGCCCATACCGCTTGAGCAAGTCGGCGGTAACGCGAAAAACCCCCTCGTCTTGCCCGATATCCTGTCCCAGCAATACCACCTTGTCGTCAGTGCGCAGGGCGTCATCCAAGCCCCGGTTCACCGCCTGCACCATGGTCATCATTGCCATTGTTCGTCGCCGCCTCGCGCTTCGGACCCAAATATACATGATGCCGCCACGCTTGCGAACCCCCTCCATCCGCATCGCCTCCTTGCCTTGTTGCCTTGTTGCCTTGTTGACTCGTTGCCTTATCATCCCCACCACGAAAGGAGAGTGCTTATGAAACGGAAAAACCGTTTGTTGATTGGATTGTCGGGGAGCCTCTTGTGCGGCTCTCTCGCGCTGGCGCAGG
>JBKJYI010000249.1:0-4488 GCA_046715855.1 Phycisphaerae bacterium | reverse complement strand
CCTTTGACCTGGACGGCGGAAGCGCTCCGCCCGTGGTAAACCGCCCGAGCAGCGGTGTCGTCGTGCTCGGTTGGGTGAACTACGTCGGCAATCCGCCCACCGGTCTTGCCGGCACTCCGAGTACGCGGGTCGCTCTGATCAACGGCGGCGTCACCTCGACCAGCGGATTCACGTTCGTGCCGTTGAACGGCGCGCAGTTCAACGGAACGACGAACTTCCCTGTCCCCGCGGCCATTTCGTTGATCAACATGCCCAACGAGGCTGGCGCCGGCATCATCCAAAACGGGTCCGGGGCCTACCTGCTGGTCAATCGCGATAGTGCGGGCTACGTATTGCTCTACGACGACGAAGATACGGCGCACGTGCCACCGATCGAAAACGCAGACCCGGCACTGGCATCGGGCTCGATCCTACAAACGTCGGCGCTGTTGGACGGGTTCGCGCCCAATGATGATTCATTCTTCGATGTTCTGCAGCAACCGTATCAAGATGGCAGCGGAATCGATCTGGACCAGGTGCTTCCCGAAGGAGGTGCCTTTAGCCTGCTGATTGCGCAGCTTCCGGAGATGGGATCTGACCCGTTGCTCCCCGCGCTCTCGAATGGTTATGCGCGCCTATTTGTTAATGTTCCCAAAACCACCGAGACTGCCGTAGCGGATAATCCAGTAGAGGATGCGCTTAATGCCTACCGGCAGGTCCACAATAGCGGCCCCTTCTTTCCAACCCCGGGATTTGCCGCACTGACAACGTCTCCACCCGACCAAAGCGTGGCCGTTCCTGCCGAACACCTTTTCGAGGTGCTTTTCAACACGACGGGGCGTCCGGGAATCCTTGTCGCCAGCACAGGCGGCAACTTCCCGATCAACGTGAACGCCTCCGGCGGAGCGTCCAGCAATCCAACGACGGCAACGTTTGGCGCGGGGATCGGCGTCAACGGCGTGCCCGGGCAATCCGCCGCCCTGCCGAGCATCTCGATCACGCCGGGCGCTAGTGCGACGCATCTCTCATCCGCGAGTGCAACGGTCACGGTCACGGCGACAAACACCAACGGTGGGGATCCCGCAGTGGTGTCGCCGACGAAGACAACGGTGGCGACGGCCACGGTGCTCAGGCCCACGACGGGCCAGAACGCATCGGGCCAGCCGTTCCAGACCACGGTCTTTGTTGCAGTGATGCCGATCGTAAACAGCCCAGGCGTGCTGAACGAGTTCCGCGCCAGCAGCCTGGGCAGTTACTTGGCCTCGCAACCAGACATTACTGCCCTGCATTCACGTGGCAACGGGCCCACGCTGATCAACTCGTCCACAGATATCAGCAGTGGTTTGGTAACCCCACTCATGGTAGCCGACCTCCCGGCGCCCGGCGAAGAATGTACGACCTGGCGAAGCGACCCGGGCCCGCTGGGGAGGTTGAGTTTCGCTCAAACGGTCGTCCAATCAGCGGGAAACACGGTTTCCCCCGGCACGTACGTGGATAGCATCAGTACCTGCAGCGCTACGACCGTTATCAAGGCTCGGCGTCTGAACCACCCCGACACGGACGCCGCGGCCGGTGCCTACACCGCCAGTGAGTTCCTGTTCTTCACTGATTCCAACGGGGGCTTCGGCAGTCCGCGCAGCGGTTTGTCGAGCGTCACTACGCCGCGCACATTCGAACTGGCCATGCTCGACACGAACGTCCGAAGCGACGGTACTCTTGAGACCGGGCAGTCGGACGACTTTGGACTGATCGTTGAAGTCGCTCAGACTGCACCGGGGTCACCACTCGTTCCAGGCGAGTTCGTGTTTCTCAGCGTATCGGGTGGCTACCAGGGAGAGGATATCGAGTCACGTCTGGTCAGGCCCAATGTGTTGCTGCACGTCTACCTTTTTGATCTCGACAATCTGCGCGATGTATTGGGAATCACCGCCGTCGAGGCGATCTATGTCGTCGATGCTGGGGCCACGGGCTCGCTCGACCCGATCGAAGTCTTCAGCCTGAACCCGTCACCCGGTTTCCTGGCGAATTCAAACCCCGCTTCCGGAGAAACACTCCCCCGGTCAAACCGCAATACGATCCGGGCGACCTTTTCCTCGAACATTTCCGCTCCTGGACCCGGGCAGATTCTCGTTCAGCAAATGCTTTCCGGAGGGGCGTTTGGCGCAGACCTCTCGGCGGGGTTCACTTTTACAGTCGAAAACAACGCCCAAAGCCAGCCGCGAATCCTTAAAATCGTCGACGTCGATCCGCCGAACCTGGTCCATCGCCAGTGGTATTCGATCCGCAGCATCGGCGGTTGGGCCGGTGGCGGCGTCTTCGAAACTCAATACCTCGTTCAGATTGGAGACGCCAACGGCGACAACGCCGTTCTCAATTTCGACGCGGGCGTGATCAACGGGGGAATCCCCAATTTCGGCGCCGGCGACCAGGATCGCCGCGACATCGATGGCGACGCAACCATTCTGAACGATGACGTGAGCATCATGAACGTGCGGATTCCTTCGTTTCCGGTTGCGAAACCGAGCGGACATTAGGCGACGACAATGAGACCACGAAACGATTTATTTGTTGCGTCGAACGGCGCCAAATGGCGAAGTCGGTGCGTAAGCCGTTCGAGCGTTCTGTTCGGCTCGTTGACTACGGTCGTCGCATCGCTGGGGGCGACGGCTACTTTTACCCCGGTCGGCCAAACCGTCGTCGCCCCTGGAACTCCCGTGGTCTTCAACGTGAGCGTAGCCGCCCAGACCCTGTCCGGGTTCGACGCAGCCGACATCGTCATCGGATCCAACGCGGCGAGCGACCTTTCTTTCGCCTATAGTTCGGCCTGGCAAGCTGCGTTCAACCGGGTGACCCCGCCCACGCCCGACCTGGGTCTGTACGCTCAGGACGTGTTTGTCGGCGGCAACAACCCCCTGTCGGTCGGACAATCCATGGCCCTGGGAACGTTGACCGTTCACACCGTGGGCCTGGTCGAGGGAACGTACAATGTCCGCGTGGACGCGAACCTAAGGCCCGACCTTAGCTCGATCGTTCTCGGTGGCGTCCATGAAGCACTTTCCGGCATAGGAACATTCACGATCGCGTGTGCGGCCGCTGACCCCCAATGCGACAATGACGTGGATTTGAACGATTTTCAAATGCTTCGCCCCTGCATCACTGGGCCGGGCCTGGTTCCTCAAGACGGTTGCCTGCGTTACGACATGAACGGCGACGCGGATGTTGATTTTGGTGACTTGGCAATCTTTATGGCCCAGTTCACCGGGTCAACCTAAGAGGACATGACCATGATTCGCCGATTTCATCCCTTCGCGCTGCCCGCACTCATGTTTATCGGAATCGCGGCATTTGGTTCCGCCGCGAGCGGCGCAACCGCTTCGTTCACGCCCGTGGGTCCCACCCAGGTCGGGATCGGCACGAGCATCACCTTTCAAATTTCGGTTTCGGTTACGAGCTTGTCGGGCTTCAACACCGCTGACGCCATCATCGGCGCCAACGGCGTGACGGACATCGCTTTCACCTACAGCTCCGCTTGGCTCGCGGCTTTCTCTTCGGTCACGACTCCGCAATACGACGTTGGTTTCTACGATCAGAGCGTCTTTGCAGGCGGAAACCACTCGACCGCTGTGGGAACGTCCATGCCGCTCGGCACGGTCACCGTCAACACGTCCACGATGCAACCAGGAACCTACCGCCTGGATATCAATCAATCGGTCGACGGGTTCAGCAGCCTGGGCCTGAACGGACAATCGGACCCGTTGTTTGGTTTTGTGTCGTTCAGCGTCACTCGGCCCATCCCCACCGTTTCCGAATGGGGAATTGTCGTCATGTCACTCTTCCTGCTTGCATTCGGTAGCGCCCTTTTACGGCAGAACGAGCTCGCGCCCAGGCGGCCTTGGAACTCTTCGTAGTTGGCGCTGAAGAGTTTGGTGAATCCATGCGGGCTGGGTTCCTTGCGATCAAAGAATGGTTTCACGGTTCTCAAACGGAATATGCTTCCCGACATCCGTTCAAAGATCAGGAGTTGCACCAAAGGCTCTTGGGAATGAGCAAGCGCCGCTGCAAGCCGCTTGGCATCCGGTTCCTAATATCAGAATAGCATTGAATTACGTCATTGAGGATGCGGTTTGTATACCGAATGACTGGCGATGGCTGACATCATTTCACAAGACCGTAGGAGTTGCGATTGGCCTGTTGGGAAACCCCCCGGTCGCCTCCGCGTGGCTCGACAAACGTTCAGCTTTTCGAAGCTGATGCTACATTCGGAATTGGCGTGTGAAACTCGCAGATGCTTGTTGGGCCGTTGGGCCTAGCAATTATGGGTATCTTGTACCGTTAATGTAGAAGCTGCTTGGGAGTAATGTACTCAACCCAGCACGAGAACCTCGAGCGTATTTTCCCGCAAAGGGCGGGGACACGCCCTCTGTCCTTATCGTTTTGCAATATACAACCCAGTCGCATTGATGATCAATATCTTGTCCTTAGCCTCCTTAACCGTGCCTTGGACAACTA
>JBKJYI010000248.1:0-8130 GCA_046715855.1 Phycisphaerae bacterium | reverse complement strand
CTTTTCTCGCCTACCGGCTTGGGGATGCGAACGCGGACCCAAAATCATTATTTTGCGGATTTCTCCCCGCCGCCGGTGCAATCGTGCTGTGCTGCGGGCTGGTGGGCAAGGAGAATTTCGGGACGGCGGCTTTGATCGTGGCGGTGGCGTTCGGCATGTTGCTGGTGGGCGGTTGTCGATATGGTCACTTGTTCTTGATGGTGGGCATGGCCATTTCAGGATTGGTTGTATTGTTGATGGCCGAACCCTATCGCCTTGCGCGAGTGACGGCCTATCAGGACATTTGGAGCGATCCTCAGGGGGCGGGGTACCAGCCGCTGCAATCGCTAACCACCATTGCCTCAGGTGGTAACTGGGGCGTGGGGCTTGGGTCGGGTTTGCAAAAGTACGGCTACCTGCCCGAGAGCCATACGGATTTTATCTTTGCCGTCCTCTGCGAAGAGTTGGGGTTGCTTGGTGCGGGATTGGTGTTGGCCCTCTTTTGTGCATTTATCTGGGTGGGAATGCGTATAAGCTTGCGGGCCGCGACGCGGTTCGAGCACCTGCTGGGGTTCGGCCTGACCTTCCTCGTGGGACTTCAGGCAATCATGAACATTGCAGTGGTGACCGTGGTTACGCCGACTACAGGGGTCCCGCTTCCCTTTCTCTCGGCAGGCGGAAGCGGATTGTTCGCCATTTGTGGAGCGGTGGGGGTGCTGTCGGCCATCGCGGTTCGAGGCGATTCAGTAGTGACGGCGCGCGGACAGCAAGAAGTGGCGTGGATCGGCTCCCAAGCGGGGGCGGAGTTGGCGGGATGATCGCACAGTCTCATCCAATCTCGAATGGTCCGCTGTTTGTCTTCGCGGGAGGCGGGACAGGGGGCCATCTATACCCTGCCATCGCCGTTGCAAGGGCGATCCGCGATCAAGTCGACGACGCCAGATTTTTGTTTCTTGGGACGCAGCGTCCCATCGATCGCCGCATCATCGAAACCATCGATTGCGAATTTGTTCCCCAACCTCTCACCGGTCTGTCCTTGACTCCATGGCGCATGGTCAAGGCTTATTTAGATTTTCGCCGCGCCAGCAACAGTTGTCAGGAGCGATTTGCCGGCGACCGTCCCGTCATGGTGGTCGGAACGGGGGGGATGGCTGCGGCTCCAGCCGTGAGGGAAGCATTCCGGGCCGGCATCCCTACGGCGCTGTTTAATCCCGACGCGATTCCCGGCAAGGCCAATCGCCATTTGACTTCGAAAACGAAACACGTTTTCGCGCAATTTGAGCAGACTGTCTCACATTTTCCGCACGAAGTCGAAGTGACTGTTGCAGGTTGCCCGGTTCGGCCGGAATTTCACATCGCGAGACGCGACGAGGGCATTATTTCCTTTGGTCTCGATCCCGCACTGAAGACCTTGCTCATTACCGGGGCATCGCTGGGAGCCCGTACCGTCAATCAGGCGGTTGTCGCGAATTCGGAATATCTTGCGGGCTGCGAAGAATGGCAGACGTTACACCTGACCGGACAAAGCGATTTTGAAATGGTGAACGCCGCATATCAGAAAGCCGGCGCCAAGCGCGTTCGCGTCGTCGCCTATACTGAGGACATGGCCTGGGCCATGGCGGCGGCGGACTTAATTGTCTCGCGTGCCGGAGCGTCTACCCTAGCCGAGATCATCGCCACGGGCCGCCCGTCAATTTTGATGCCGTATCCGTTCCATCGTGACCAGCACCAGGTCGCCAACGCCCGCTGCCTTGCCGACGTCGGCGCAGCGGAATTGGTGCTCGACGCGATCGACGTCAAGATCAACGCGGTGACGCTTCGTGCCGCGCTTCATGAAGCAATGCATGACGATGAACATCGCCGCCACATGGCTGCCAGGGCTCAACGTCTCGGAGCAGTGCGCCGAAATGCTGCGGTCAAAATCACTTGCAAGCTTCTGACCATCGCCGGCATTCAAGCCGATTCCCACTCCGGCAAAAACGTTCCGCTCGAATCGCTGAAGGCTTGCTAGCGAGTCACCCGATAAAATTCAAATCGCTTGTTGGCGTGGGCGAGTGTCTGCGGTAATCTCGACGCGCAGGTGCGCTGATATCCTTTTACATCTTACATCGCGAAAGCAAGGGAGTGCGATGGTGACGGCCACGGAATCACGGGTCCTCGACGCGAGCCGGGGCGGCGGCGTACTCTTCGCCGACAGCGGTCACATGCGCATCCATATGGTGGGCATCGGCGGCGCCGGAATGATTGCGGCTGCTGGGTTGCTCCGCGACATGGGTTCTCGCGTCTCGGGCTCGGACCTCAGCGCTTTCGAGGGCCTGGGCGCACTTGTAGGGAGCGGAGTCCGGGTTTCGATCGGACATCACGAATCTCAATTGGATGAGGACGTGCAGTTGGTGGTCGCCAGCGCAGCCGTCCCGGAGTCCAACTCAGAAATCACCATCGCCCGACGTCGCGGTACGCCCGTCATCAAGTATGCGGAACTGTTAGGCTCGCTCATGGCCCTGCGTGAGGGCGTGGCCATCGCAGGCACCCACGGAAAAAGCACAACCACCGGGATGACCGCCCATTTATTCCGCGAGGCGGGTTTGTCTCCTTCGTTTATCCTCGGTGCCCGCTCTGATCAACTCGGCGGGAGCAGCGGCCTGGGTAAGGGACGGCACCTGATCGTCGAGTCCTGCGAATTCAACCGATCGTTTTTGCAGTTTCGGCCCTTCCTGGCCACGATCCTGAACGTTGAGCCCGATCACCTCGACTGTTACCGCGATATTGAGGAAATCACGGAAGCATTCGCTGAGTTCGCACGGCGCGTACACCCGCGCGGGCTCCTGGTATGCAACGCCGACGATCCGCGATCCATGCGCGCTGCACAAGCAGCGTTTTGCGCGGTGCAGTCCTTTGGGCTGGAACGCGATGCCGACTGGACCGCGAAAAATCTCCGTTGCGAGGATGGACGATTCCACTTTGATGCCTGCTTCAACGGCGATGTCGTGCTGCGTGGCAAGTTGGCGATTCCGGGCCGGCACAACGTCTGCAACGCTCTCGCCGCAATCGCCCTCGCGCATCACGCAAAAGCAGATTTAACCAAAGTAGCCGCCGCGCTTTCCACGTATACCGGCGTTGACCGTCGCATGTCGTGGAAGGGAGCAGGTTGCGGCATCACCGTGCTCGACGATTATGCCCATCATCCCACAGAGATTCGCGTAACGATTGACGCGGCGCGGTCGTGCTATCGCCCAAATCGTTTGTGGGTCGTCTTTCAGCCGCACCAAGTTTCACGCACGCGGCATCTAATGGGCGAATTTGCGGAATCTTTTGGCCGGGCTGACGAAATCGTCGTGCCCGACGTTTACTGTGCACGCGAAGACGATGCCAAGGCGGGGCGGGAAGGCTCGCAAGAGCTCGTCTCGCGCATCTGCAAGGCTGGCGGACGGGCTTCGTACGTCGCCGGTCTGCCTTCGGTGGCCGATCACGTGGCACAGCGGTTGGTCGCCGGCGACCTGGTAATGACCATGGGCGCGGGCGACGTTTGGAAAGTGGCCGATGAACTGGTGGAGCGATTTTGCGGACCAGGTGACGTGCGACGCGCCGCTGGGGACCAGCACGTGGTTCCGGTTGGGCGGTCGGGCGAGATATCTGTTCCAGCCGCATGATGCGGACCAACTCGCCTCGTTTCTGTGCCGTGCCGCCGACGAAAACATTGGCGTCAAGGTGCTGGGGCGGGGGGCCAACGTGCTCGTTTCCGACGACGGTTTCGATGGCGTGGTGGTCCGTCTGGATTCGGAGGAATTTCGGCGGGAGAACCGCCGCGGCGAGCGCCTCGAAGTCGGCGCCGGGGTGGACCTGATGCCCCTCGTGCGACGATGCAGCCGAGACGGTCTGTCGGGGCTCGAAGGCTTGGCCGGAATTCCCGCGACCGTCGGCGGTGCGATCCGCATGAACGCCGGAGGACCGGGCGCCGAGATGGGCGACGTGGTAGAAGAGGTCCGCGTGCTCACTTCGGAGAAAAAAATCGAGGTTCGTAATGCCGAGCAGATCGGGTTCCGATACCGCCACACCGACCTCGAGGCTGCTGAAATTATCTTGAGCGCCACCCTGAAGTTGAAGGAAGATGATCCGCGAAGGGTCAAATCGGCCTTTCGCGAACACCTGGAACGCAAGCAGCGGACGCAGCCATTGGCCGAGCACAGTGCGGGCTGCATCTTCAAAAACCCCGCGTCCAAGCCGGCGGGGGCCTTGATCGATCAGGCCGGGCTGAAGGGCTCGCGCATCGGTGCGGCGGAAGTCTCGTCGCTGCATGCAAATTTCATTGTGGCTCGTTCCGGTGCGACAGCGTCGGATGTATTGCACCTGATCGATTATGTGCGCGAGCGAGTGTTGCGGCTTTTCGACACGGAGTTGGAAACCGAAATCGAAATCTGGCGTCCGCGCGGTCACGCGGCCTGAATTTGAAACGGATTCGTCATGACACAATTAACAAGCCCGCACCCTGTTGGCGGGAAACCAAACTCGAAAAGTCTTGATCATTTGCGTGTGCTCGTTCTCTCCGGAGGTCCGGGCATGGAACGCGAGGTCAGTCTTAACAGTGGGCAGGCCGTTCACGCAGCCCTCAAGCGGCTCGGCCACGAGGTCACGATGCGCGACATCGGCCCCGATGACCTCTCCGCCCTCGATCTGCCCAACGATTTCGTCTTCATCGCCCTCCACGGCGAATTCGGCGAGGACGGCGTGTTGCAGACTGAGCTCGACGCCCGCGGCCTGCACTACTGCGGCTCGGACGCGGCGGCGTCGCGCATCGCCATGAATAAGGTTTCGGCCAAACAGCGTTTTATCCGCGCCGGTATTCCCACGCCCCAATTCGAAGTCATCGACCCGACCAACATTAACTATGCTCTCGCCGATATCCGCATGCCCGCGGTGATCAAGCCCGTGGCGTCAGGCAGCAGCGTAGATACCAGCATCGTGCGAACCTCGCATGCACTGGAATCGGCGGCTCATCTGGTCGTCGATCGCTATGGCGAAGCGCTTGTTGAGCAGTACATCAACGGGTGCGAGTTCACCGTCGGCATTCTCGGCGACACGGCCCTACCGGTCTGCGAAATCCGGACCAAGAGAGAGTTTTACGACTACCAGGCCAAGTATATCGACGACGACACGGAATATGTTTTCGATCTCGATTATCCCGCCGAATTGCTTGCACGGGTGCAAAGGTTAAGCTTGGAAGCTCACCGCGCCCTGTATTGCCGCGCGTTTTCGCGCGTCGATTGCATGGTCGATCGCAACACGCTCGAACCGTATATTTTGGAAGTAAACACTATTCCAGGTTTTACGAGCCATTCGCTGCTGCCCAAGGCCGCGGCCCGCATCGGCATGAGCTTCGATCAACTGTGCCAGAAGATCATCGAGCTTTCTCTTGGCCAGGAAACAAATTCCTAAGCATGCGGCGTAAACGCAAAAACAAATCCGCATCGCGAGGCGGCGATCGCCCGGGAATCTTTACTGCCCTATCATGGCAGAGACTGCGCCGCCCCCTCTGGTATTCGTTCTGCGCCGCCGCGACGCTTGCTCTACTCTTGGGCGGTGCGCGGGCCATCGCACATTTTGACACTCATCTGGATCAGGTTCTTCTCGAACGGTCGCCCTCGGCGGGCGTCGAGTTCCTGGACCTGCCCGAAGGCCTCCTCGCTCTCGCCGGCGGAGACCTTCGCGGCAGCATCGCGGACTTGCTGGAGAGGCCATGGACCCAACCTGACCTGTGTCGTCTCATGGCCGAGCGTCTGGACAACATCGGCTGGATCGAAAGGGTCGAGTGGGTCCAGCGAACCAGCGGCGGCCGGTTTGAGGTCAAGGCTCAGTACCGATTGCCCGTGGCCCTGGTGGGGGTGCAAAAAGACGATTACGTCCTTGTTGACGGACAGGGCGTGCGGCTTCCCGGTTTGTACATCTACCATAAACGGTGGTACGTCATTGACGGGGTCGATGCTCCCGCGCCGAAAGTAGGGGAGCGGTGGGGGAGCCCCGACTTGCAAGCGGGACTCGCCATCCTTGCCTCGCTGCGTGCAGAGCCATTCCGCGATCAGATCAGCGGCGTGAATGTCGCCAATTTTGCGGGGCGGCGAAACAGCCGCACGACGCACCTGGAATTATTTACCGATATAGCCGGGGGGCGTATTCGCTGGGGGTCGGCCCCCGGTTACGAGGTCGAGGAGAACCTCGCCTCGCAGAAAGTAGCCCTGTTGCGGCAGAATTTCACCCAGACCGGACGGGCCGACGCCGGCCACCGGATCATCGACGTTTCGACATTTCCCGACAGGTTTCACATTCCTGGCTAGGCAAAATATTGCATCCTTGGGACAGAATATGTGCTAGAATCTTGTCGGACACGGTAGGCGAGGACGAACATGGACCAGCTAGCATCGATTCTTGAACAACTGCGGCTTTTCACGATTCAGCACGCGCCAGATCGCATGCCGACCGGAGCGATTCCTGTGGCCGCTATTTTGCTCGTCGCTGGAATATTGATCAGCGTTCTGGGGGCTAAATTTGCCCGCTTCGGGTTGACCTCTGCGTTCGTTGTCGCCGGCGCGGTTTTAGGCGACCGCTTTGCGTTTGCATTCGACTTTCCCCGAGTTATTTGCATTGCGATTGGGGCCGTCCTCATCGGGCTGATTGGTTTTCAGACCTTTCGGCTTTGGGTGGGAGTTGCGGTCGCCGCGCTCCTTTCGCTATTGGTGGTCGGCGGGTTCGGCGCCAACCGCGTCATGCCCCATCTCAGTGACTACACCGATACGTCTGCGCCGATTTTCGGGCAGCCCGCTCCGCTGGGGGAGACGGAATTCTCCATCCCTTCGCCCGAGGAACAGGCCGCCTATCTGGAGCGCGATCCCCGAACATGGTTCGCGAACTTTTGGTCATTTCTGACCGAGCGTGATCTCACTTTGGCCCGCAATACGCAGGCTCTGGCGATACTCACTGCTCTGGGGGGACTGTGCCTTGGGCTGATGGCCGTTCGCCCCTCGGTGATTATTTCCACCTCCGTTATCGGTACGGTGATGGTGGTCGGAGGCGTGGGCACATTGCTCGCAAATTCCATTCCGTCCGCGTCGGCGTCGCTGCAGAACAATCCTCGTCTTATCGGGCTCGGCGTGGCGGCGTTTTTGGCCACTTCGCTCGTGCTTCAGACCATGCTCATGCGGAAGTCCACCGTGGGTGGTCCGCGACCAGTCAAGGACTAATCCTTCGATATCGTAAGCTTTTTTAGCGACCCTCCGGCCACGAACCGACAAGGTCGCTTTGCGCGCCGAGCGCACAAAGTTTTTCGATTTCGCAAGCAAGGAGATGGATTTTGATCACCTCGGTCAGCGATTGGGTGGCTTTTCTCAAAAACTCCAACAATGCCATGGGATTTCCTCTGGTCATTTTCGGGCTCGCCCTGATGTTGTTTGGGTGGCGGATGTGGAAGGTGACGGTAGTGCTCGCCTACGGCTTGATCGGTGCAGCCTTGGGAGCGATTGCAGCCGGTCATACTGAGCACCAGGTCTTGTTCGCGGCCGGGGGTGCAGTAGTGCTGGCGGCCATCAGCGTGTACCCGGTGCATCAAGCGGTGGCCGTGCTGGGCGGTCTGATCGGTGCGGGTATTTCGCACTTTTACCTGAAACGGGTTGCATTGAACGAAATCACGCATTGGTCGCTTTGTGCCGCGGCCTTCGTGGCATTCACCGGCTTTTCTATCCTGGGAAAGCAGCGCGTGGTCATTTTCGTAACGGCTTTTCTCGGCGCGGTTTTGCTCATGTCCGGGCTGGCGACCTGGATCATGTCGATCGACTCCTTCTACGGAACCGTTCGGGCCCTGGCCAATAACAGCATGATCGTTGTTCCTTTCCTGCTGCTGGTGCCCACGGTGATGAGCAGCTTTTACCAGATCGCAGAAGTTCGACGTCTTCAGGTCGAACTGTGATGCCATGACGGTGTGTCACTGCTCTGCGAGCAGTGGTTTGGCAGCATGCAGAGTTGCCGCCACGCGGTACTCCAGCAGCTTCAACAGCGATATACTCCTCTCGCCCCAAATGCATGATGCTTTGGACGCCGGGAGTTTCGCTTGACGCTGTTTTCCATATGGCTGCTGTTTGCACCTCTGGTGGGCCTCCTTTGGAT
>JBKJYI010000247.1:0-4109 GCA_046715855.1 Phycisphaerae bacterium | reverse complement strand
GGCCATCACGTTGCGCTCCACGTCGCCGCAGGCGGAAAGCGTGGTGAGCAGAGCCTTGTTGATGCCGGCGATGTTGCGCTTGAGGTAGTTCATCAGCACGCCGTGGTACTGGATTCCCTGCCGCGTTGTGACGCGGACGGTGCCGTTGGCGTACTTGTCGCCGATGTCGAGCAGGCTGAGGAGTTGTGCGGAGGTCAGCACGCCGGCGGGAATCGCACAGCGGACCATGAACATGTGGGCGTCTTCGAGCTTGGCCTTGCGGCGCTGCTGGCGCACGTCGCGGTCATCCTGCTGGTAGACGCCGTGAAATTTGAGGAGGGTGGCGTCGTCCTCGGAAAAGTGGGTGAGGCCGGCGGCCATCGTTTCGGCGATTTTTCCGCGCAGGTGATGGCTGGTTTTTTTTATGCCTTCGACTTTGGATTCGGTTTTGGGAACCGGTTCGTCCATTTTGCAAACCTCAATCAGTACTTCATGTAGTACAACTTCCTGTGCGTGCCGTAGACTGTACATCCGCGCAAACTGAAGATCGCGGCTCGCGAACACAACTACTAAATTCCGGCGCCGCCGTGCAGCCCGCACTCGGTCTTTTCCGAGCTGCTCCATCGTCCTGCACGCGAATACTCACCGGGCTTGGAACCGGGCACGGGAGCGGTGCAGTGCGTGCAGCCGACCGTCGGATATCCCTGCTCATGCAACTCGTTGTAGGGCACGTTATTTTTCTTGATGTAGTCCCAAATCTCGGTCCGTTCCCAGTTGGCCAGCGGACTGATCTTGGTCACCTGGTACTTCCAGTCCCAATCGATGACCCGCAGGTTGGCCCGCGTGGCCGACTGGCTTCGCCGCAGGCCCGTGATCCACACGTCGGCTTCCGCCATCACCGGGTACATGGGATCAACCTTGCGTATTTTGCAGCACATGGTGGGATTGTATTTCCAGAGTTCTGCGCCGTATTCTTTTTCCTGCTGCTCGGGCGTCATGGTGGTGCCGCAGTTGACGAAGCGGATGGTGGGATAGCGCTCGATCATTTCGTCGCGGAGTTTGTAGGTTTCCGGGAAGAAGAACATGGTGTCGAGGTAGACGCAGGTGAGCGGCTGGCCGGTGCGGGCGTACATTTCGATCAGGGCGCAGCCTTCCATGCCGAACGAGGTGGTCATGATCATGCGCTGGCGGGCGAAACGCTCCATGGTCCAAGCGATGAGCTTTTCCGTCGGGGCGTTTTCGTTGACCGCGAACCAGGAATCTTCGGGACTGCGCGGAGTGGTGGTCTCCTCGCCCTGGTTCAAGACCGGATAGAGCTGCATTTCCACGCTTCGATCTCCCCTCTATCAACTGCCAGATTCTTCGCTTCGCTCAGAAGGACAACTCGTTGCCCCACATAGTTGCCCACATTTGGTTGTTGCCTGCTAAAAAAGCGACCCGCGGGATCGATCCCACGGGTCGTGAATTGCTGGCATCGTAATCACGGTCCCGTCAGGACGATTCTCCGGCGTAGCAAGGACAACAACATGGGCAACAGACACTGCCCTTCGCACACCATACGATGAACTGACGGATGATAGATCGCACGATGCGGATGGTACTCCAACGGCAGGATGATGTCAAATAAAATCAAGGGCGGGTTAGGGTTATGACCTCCCTTGGTCCCCCTTAGGAATGGGCGAGGCGATTTTCGATAGTGAACTTTCCAGGCCGATAAACGCGAAAAATGCGTCCTTCGAGGAACCGTCCGGAGGGGCCCTCGGCAGATGCCCGAACGGTTTCCACATAGAAGCCGGCCGCTTGTGCGGCGGCGGGAAAATGGTCCGCGACTCCACGGCTGGGATCGGAAATGAGTGCGATGCCGTCGGGTTCGAGGAGCCGGTCGAGGCAGTCGAGAATCGGTGCGTGATTGGTGAGCTGGTAGAGGATGTCCGCGCCGAGAATGCAGTCGAAGGTCAATCCGGCAGGAGGGTGCCGCCAGTCGAACTCGATGAAGCGGACAGGGTTGTCGCCGGTGAGTTGCCCGTTATGCCGGGCGAAGACCAACGCGGAGGGTTCGTGATCTCCGGCCACGATGGACCAGCCCAGGCGGGCTGCAACGATGGACACGAGGCCCAGCCCGCAGCCGATTTCCAGGACGCAGCGTGGGGGATTTTCAAGACGGGCAATGTATTCGGCAAGCATGATAGCCGCCGGCCAAAGCTCCACGCCGTAGGGGGCCACGTCGGCGTCAAGGAATCGCTTCGCGCAGTCGGGCTGATCGAGCAACTGCGTGGCATCGACCATCGCGACAATCCGCAGGGACATGCCGGCGACGTGCACGGTGCGGACTTCGAGCGGCAGGCCGCGAAAGGTTGGTACACCGTTGTGCCATAGGATGGCATCGGGCTTCAGCGTTTCCCCTTGGTCGTCCTCGCTCAAGCCTGTCCCTTGATGCCTTCGCTTGCAATCTCCTGGTGGCTGGCGATGCGCTCGTTCTCCCATCGCTTGATGATTGGGTAGATTAGCAGCAAACCCACCCCCGCCAGACTTCCAGTGATGGCAATAACGCCATAAAGATAGCTGAATCCCCACTCCTTCGAATAAGAAGCCAGCACACCACCGAGAATGTGGGCGAATGCGTTCGACAGGAACCACATGCCCATGAGCAGGCTCGCCATTCGAACCGGAGCCATTTTGGTGACCATGGATAATCCGACCGGCGAAAGACAGAGTTCTCCGGTGGTGTGCAGAAAATACGCGAGGATGAGAAACATTGCTGTGACCTGCACACCACTGGCTGCCTGTTTCGCCGCAAGCCACATTACCGCGAACCCCAGTCCCATCTGGAAAAGAGCCAGCGAGAATTTCAGCGCGGACGATGGGTTTTTCCCTTTGCGTCCCAGGCTTGTCCATAACATGGCGAAAAACGGTGCAAGCAGAACAATGAAGATGGCGTTGACAGCTTGAAATTGGGAAGTCGCAATCTCGACTCCCAAGATCGATTTGTTGACATGGCGATGGGTGAACAGCGTCATCGATGTTCCGGCCTGTTCAAAAAAGGCCCAGAACATCACCGAAAAGAGCGAAAGGATCACGATCACAAAAACGCCGTTGCGTTCCGCGCGCGTCCCGCGGAAGGCCTCCCAGATGATGTAGGTGATAAAAATTGCGCCGGTGATCGGGGCCGCCCATTTGGCGACGAATTTGGGCATGGAGACGAGATAGGCGGCGAGCGGGATGAAAAGCACCACGCCGATCAGGACGGCGATTGTAGCGGGGACGACACTGCGGTTGGCCACGCCCTCGCCGACGCGTCGCGGCGGCAGTCCCCGGTCGCCGAGGTAATGGCGGAACGCGAGAAAGGAAATCAGGCCCAAAATCATGCCGATGCCGGAGAGGCCAAATCCAAGATGATATCCGTATTTTTCGCCGATCCAACCGCAAATGAGTGGCGACATGGCCCCGATATTGATGCCCATATAGAAGATGGTGAAAGCGCCGTCGCGGCGAGGATCGCCCTGCTTGTAGAGCGTCCCCACCATGGTCGATATGTTTGGCTTAAAAAAGCCGTTGCCGACGATGATCATGCCCATGCCCATGTAAAACATGGTGGTATTTTCCGGCAGGATGCCAAATCCCATGAACGTGAGAACTAACTCGCCGATGGCCATCAGAATCCCGCCGATGGTGATCGCGAGGCGGTAGCCGAGCAGCCGGTCCGCAAGCATGCCGCCAATGAGCGGAGTGGCATAGAGCAAACCATTGGCTGCGCCGTATGTGAGCGACGCGTGGTCGTCAGCGAACCCGAGCTTGTTGACCATGTAGAGCGTCAGCAGCGCCCGCATTCCGTAATAGTTGAAGCGCTCCCAGAGTTCGGTGGAGAAAAGGACAAACAGGCCTTTGGGGTGGCCCAGAATGGTTCGCTCGGTTGGTTGCTGCACGGGTTTTCTCCTGAGTGTGCGGAGAGTTAAACATGATCTGCGTCCAAGGTCAATTTGAATGAACGCGACCGCGTGCCCATGCTGATCCCCGGCTCCTATATATCGCCCTGGAAAACTGGTCGGGCCGCTTCGAGCAGGTTATAACCGAATCGTGGACTTGCAGGAGGATGTGCGCATTGGATGTGCTCGGGGTCGGCAAGCTGCCCT
>JBKJYI010000246.1:0-4009 GCA_046715855.1 Phycisphaerae bacterium | reverse complement strand
CATCGAACACCTTGGCGATGTTCGGATGGTCCATGAGGGCCAGGGCTTCTCGCTCGATATCGAATCGCGCGAGAATTTCCTTTGTCTTTCGGTAGGGCGGAATGATCTTGATGGCCACGCGGCGCGCAGGCGTGCTTTGCTCGGCCAAATAGACCAGGCCCATACCCCCGCCTCCCAAGTAGGTCAGGATCTTGTATGGCCCGATTTTCTCCGGCAATTCGTCCGGCATGGGCGGGTCGTCGCGGTGCTTCCGGGCGATTTCGATCGGGTCGGAACTGTTCGGTCGAATCGGTAATGTCGGTTCCTCTTTAGAGTCCGGTGCCATGAGCGTCGCCTCCCCAGAATGAGGTTATGGTCTGCCGACAAAAATTCAGAGATGAATGATTAAGCGCCGTTATCCTACCGAATCCATCGCCGAATTACAACTTTATGACAATTAAAGATAGGGGTTCCGTCTCAATCCGTTTTCAAATCTCACGCGGCGCGCCATAATGGTGGCTCGCTACCTCCGGTGTGGTTATCTGAAAGGAAATGATCGATGGTTTCTCGTCCGCTTTGTCGTTCGCTTTGCAGTTTCGCAGCTCTTTTGGGTTTTGCGACTGTCAGCCTGGCCGATGAGGGCATGTGGCTGTTCACCAAGCCGCCGACAAAGCTCCTCAAGGAGAAATATGGCTTCGAGCCGAACGCGGACTGGCTCGAGCACTTGCAGAAGGCGTCGGTTCGCTTCAGCAGCGGCGGATCGGCGTCGTTCGTTTCGCCCGATGGGCTGGTCATGACCAATCACCACGTGGGCTCGGACGATCTGGAAAAACTCAGCACGCCGGAGAAGAACCTTCTCAAGCTGGGGTTCTATGCCAAGACGCGCGACGAAGAGATCAAATGCGCGGATCTTGAAGTCAACGTGCTTTGGAATATCGAAGACCTCACCGCGAAGATCAACAGTGCGGTGGACAAAAGTATGTCCACGGCCGACGCCAACACCGCGCGGCGGAAGATGATTTCCACCGTCGAAAAGGAGTGCGAGGACGCCACCAAGCTCGACTGCCAGGTGGTGACACTTTACAAGGGCGGACGGTATCACCTCTATCAGTACAAGAGGTTCACCGACATTCGCCTGGTGATGGCGCCCGAGCAGGACATCGCCTTTTTTGGCGGGGATAACGACAATTTCGAATATCCCCGCTTCGACCTCGACATGTGCTTCTTCCGGGTCTACGAGGACGGCAAGCCGTACAAGCCCGAACACTATTTGAAATGGAGCACGGACGGGGCGGCCGATGGCGAGCTCGCCCTGGTCTCGGGACATCCCGGCCGGACGCAGCGGCTCAACACCGTCGAACATTTGAAGTTCCTCCGCGACGTGGATTTTCCGTTCGGCCTGCAGAGGCTATGGCGGCGCGAGGTGCAATTGCAGAACTTCTCATCGCGAAACGAGGAGTTTGAGCGCATCGCCGCCGGAGACCTATTCGGCGTTCAGAACGGGCGCAAAGCACGAACGGGAATGCTGGCGGGCGTGCAGGACCCCGCCATCATGAACAAGAAGATTGCCGACGAGAAAAAACTCCGCGACGCCGTGAACGCGAACCCGGACTATAAGGGTCAATGGGGCGACGCGTGGGATCAAGTCGCCAATGCGCAAAAGGCGTATCGCGATTTTTATCTGCGGCACCGGGTAAGCCTGAGTTCGGATTTGTTTTCCATGGCCCGGGCGCTCGTGCGGCTGTCCGAGGAAAAGCAGAAGCCAAATGCGGATCGGCTGCCCGAGTACAGCGAATCCCACCTCGATTCGCTCTATCTCGACCTCTATTCGCCCAAGCCGATTTACGACGAACTGGAAATCGATCGGCTAGCCAGCGGACTGTCCTTTATGATGGAGAGTTTCGGCGGCGACGATCCTTATGTGCAAAAGTCGCTGGGTGGCATGTCGCCGCGTGGGCGGGCCGAGTCGCTGGTTCGGGCGACGAAGCTCAAGGACATCGAGCTTCGCAAGCAACTCGCCGAAGGCGGCACGGCCGCGATCGCCGCTTCGACCGATCCCATGATCAAGCTGGCGGTCGAGCTCGACCCCGAAGCCCGCAAATGGCGCAAGAAGTACGAGGACGAAATCGAAGGGGCGGAGAAGGACGCCTACGCGAAGATCGCCGCAGCCCAGTTTGCGATCAACGGCGAGGACATGTACCCCGACGCGACATTCACTCTTCGATTGGCCTTTGGACCGGTCAAAGGGTACGTCGAGAATGGCCAGAGAATTCCGCCTTTCACGAACTTCGAAGGACTCTACAAGCGGGCCACGGAGCGCAAGGGGCAAAAGGGCTTCGATCTTCCGCAGCGCTGGTGGGACCGGAAGGACAAACTCAAGCTCGATACGCCGTTCAACTTCGTGTGCACCGCTGACATTATCGGCGGAAACTCCGGCAGCCCGGTGGTCAACACCAGGGGCGAGGTCATCGGCCTGATTTTCGACGGCAACATCCAGAGCCTGGTGCTCGATATTGCCTACACCGAGGAGCAAGGCCGGGCGGTGGCCGTTGACAGCCGCGCGATCATCGAGTCGATGCGCAAGATCTACGACGCCGATGCCCTTGCGGATGAAATCACGAAGCGCTAGCACCGATCGACAATCCGCAATCGCCGATCGACAATCCGCGTCAGTGAATGCGATTGAGATCAAGCAGCTTTCCAAGAGCTATGGCCGGCGGGTCGGCGTCGAGAACGTCAACTTCGCCGTTCCGTGCGGGGCGATTTTTGGCTTTCTTGGCCCCAACGGGGCAGGCAAGACGACAACCATTCGGGTTTTGATGGGATTGCTGCGGCCTGCCTCGGGCTCGGCCACAATACTTGGCCATGACTGCTGGGCACAAAGCACACAGGCAAAGTCGCAAGTTGGATACCTGCCGGGCGACCTGCGGCTCTATTCCTGGCTCAATGCTCGCATCGCGATCGACCTATTCGGCAAGATTCGGCGCTGTGATTTCGCTGCGGAGGGCCATCGTCTCATTGAGGCCTTCGACCTCGACGCCACTGTTCGCGTCAAAGACATGTCCCGAGGGATGCGTCAGAAATTGGGGCTGGTACTGGCATTGGCCCATCGGCCTGCGGTGGTGATTATGGATGAGCCGACGGCCTCGCTTGATCCTTTGATGCAGGAAAAACTTCATGCTGAGTTGCGCGGTCTCGCCGTTGCGGGAAGCTGCGTCTTCCTTTCGAGTCATACGCTCGACGAAGTGGAAAAGCTCTGCGAGCGCGTCGCGATCATTCGCGACGGCCGCATCGTGGCCGACGAAACCATTGAAGGACTGCGTTCGCGAGCCCAGCGGGTGGTGACATTTCATTGGAAAGATGGTGGACCGCGCGACACAACCGGGCTAGACGGAATCGTGGAAATCATCGAGCGCGGACAAGAGTGTTGGCGCGGCAGGCTTACCGGATCGGCGATGGAACTTGTCCATTGGAGCAGCACGCAGCCCATTGCGGATTTAAGCATCGAGGAACCGGATCTCTCCGCTTTGTTTCAGGACTTCTACAGGTAGTTCTTCAATGAACTTGGGACTATTGCGAAAAGCCTTACGGGAATCAATAGCGATCACTTTTATCTTGGGGCTGGGGCTGTTCGGTGTTGCGCTGCTTTTTGCGCGAATCATTCCCGCCTTTTACCAGGAGATGTCCGAGAACATTCTCAGGCTCCCGCTGGTGAGGAAGTTGGTCGCGGCTGGTCTGGGAATGGAGGCGGGCGCGGAAATGGGCCCCGCAACCATGATGGCCATGGTCTGGACGCACCCGGTCGTTTTTGCGTTGACCTGGACGCTTGCGATCTGGGCGGGAACGCGACTGCCAGCCGGAGAAGTTGATCGTGGAACAATTGACGTATTACTGAGCTTGCCGGTCTCACGCTATGGTGTGCTGGTAACGGAGGCCGTCATGGCTCTGCTGAGCGGTTTCTTCGTCGTGTTACTGTGCTTTTTCGGAAATTTTATCGGCGGCTTGCCTCTCAATGTGGAAACCGTCGTGA